>CAYGUO010000018.1:0-5016 GCA_964353095.1 uncultured Flavobacteriaceae bacterium
AGATACAATCATGTCACAAACCAAGTACATTTTTGTTACGGGAGGCGTAACATCTTCATTAGGTAAAGGTATTATTGCCGCTTCTTTGGCTAAACTGCTACAGGCCAGAGGTTATAAAACAACCATTCAAAAATTAGACCCGTATATTAATGTAGATCCTGGTACTTTAAATCCATACGAACATGGCGAATGCTATGTGACCGATGACGGTGCGGAAACAGATTTGGATTTAGGCCATTACGAACGTTTTTTAAATGCCAATACCTCACAGGCCAATAATGTCACCACGGGTAGAATTTACCAAAGTGTTATTGAAAAAGAACGAAGAGGTGAATTTTTAGGCAAAACAGTTCAAGTAGTTCCGCATATTACCAATGAGATAAAAGAACGAATTCAGCTTTTGGGCAATAGCGGTGAATATGATATTGTCATAACGGAAATTGGAGGTACTGTGGGTGATATTGAGTCTTTACCATACATTGAAGCCGTACGTCAACTATTATGGGAACTTGGTGATGGAAACGGAATTGTCATTCATTTAACGCTGGTACCTTATTTAGCTGCTGCTGGCGAATTGAAAACCAAACCTACCCAGCATTCCGTGAAAACACTTATGGAAAGTGGTATTAAGGCCGATATTTTAGTTTGTAGAACGGAGCATGAAATTTCTGATGATATCAAAGATAAATTGGCCTTGTTTTGCAATGTAAGAAAAGAGGCCGTTATCCAATCCATTGATGCTTCAACCATTTACGACGTGCCCATCTTAATGCAAGAAGAAGGATTAGATACCGTTGCTTTAAAAAAACTAGAGCTACCCGATGAAGTTGTTCCTGATTTGGATAACTGGAAACAGTTTTTGAAAAAACACAAAAACCCAAAGAGCCAAGTAACGATAGCTTTAATAGGTAAATATGTAGAGTTACAAGATTCATATAAGTCTATTTTAGAGTCTTTTATCCATGCGGGGGCTGCCAATGAAGTTAAGGTTGAGGTTAAATCCATTCACTCAGAGCATATTGATACCAATGATATCGATTCAGTTATGAACGGTGTTAACGCTGTTTTGGTTGCACCTGGTTTTGGAGAGCGCGGTATAGAAGGTAAGATCCTTGCAGTAAAATATGCCCGTGAAAATAATATTCCGTTTTTAGGAATATGTCTAGGTATGCAAATGGCAGTAATAGAGTATTCAAGAAATGTACTTGGTCTCAAAAAGGCCAACTCTATTGAAATGGATGGGCAAACGCCATTCCCTGTCATTAGTTTAATGGAAGAGCAAAAAACGGTAACCAATAAGGGAGGTACGATGCGACTAGGAGCATGGGCCTGTGATTTAAAAGATGGTAGTCTGGTTCAATCAGTGTATCATGGAGCGCGCCATATCTCTGAACGGCACCGTCATCGGTTTGAATTTAACAACGATTTTAAAGACCAACTTGAAAAAGAAGGACTTATAGCCTCAGGTTTTAATACGGAAACAAACTTGGTCGAAATTGTAGAGTTACCGTCCCATCCGTGGTTTATTGGAGTGCAATATCATCCTGAATATAAAAGTACTGTAGCAAACCCGCACCCTTTGTTTGTTGGTTTCGTTAAAGCAGCTTTAAACCACAAACTAGAACAAACTAATGCCAGTTTGGCATAAACTGCACATTTGGATATATATTTGCACGCTGTTTACGCAAATAGCAAAAGCTAAATAACTTACATGGAAGAAAAGAAACTGGATGTAAAATCCATTATAGGCTTTGTATTGATTTTTGGTATTCTATTGGGATGGATGTATTTAAAACAACCAACACCGGAAGAATTAGAGGCTCAGAAAGCACAACAAGAACAAGTTGAAGCGGAAGAGAATAACACAAAAGACGTTGTTGAAGATAAGGTGGTTGAAACCCCACTATTCAATAGTCAAGATTCCACTGCTGTAGCAAGTTATAAAAGCTCAGTTGGTGCATTTGGTTTTACCGCAACTAAAGAAGGAACCACAAAGCTTGAGAATGAATTGGTACAGCTTGAAATTTCAAATAAAGGTGGCTATATCACTACCGCTAAAATGAGAAATTTTGTAACGTTTGATTCGATACCTGTTTATTTGGTAAGAGATGGTAATGCAGATTTTGGACTTTCATTTACAACAAGTGATAATCGTGTTTTAAATACTAGGGAGCTTTACTTTGAACCATCCCTCAGTAATAGCGGTGATAACCAGGTGTTATCAATGAAAGCTAAGGTTTCTGCAAACCAGTATTTGGAGTATCGTTATGAAATGAAACCTAATGATTATTTGGTAGATTTCACTATTCGTTCGCAAGGCTTGAGCAATATATTAAATTCTTCAAAACCTGTTAGTTTAGATTGGAACTTAAAGGGAATTCGCCATAATAAGAGTGTGCAATACGAAAAACGCTACACCGAAACCATGTATAACTATGAAGGCGGTAAAATTGATTATCTCTCTGCGAGCAGTGACGACGAGGAAACGGAAGAAGATGTGAAATGGGTGTCTTACAAGCAACATTTTTTCACCTCTATTTTAGCTACCAAGAAGAATTTTAAAACAGCCGACCTCGCATCTATCGATTTAGTTGAGGGTGAGGATAAAAGTGTTGCATTTATTAAACAATTTAGCATGTCAACACCTTTGGCCTTAGAGGGTGGTGAACTTTCAGAAAACCTTAATTGGTATTATGGCCCCACCGATGTAAAGGTGCTGAGTAAGTATGAAGAATATGGTTTGGAAGATACCATCTATTTTGGTTGGGGTATTTTCGGATGGATAAATAGATATGTTTTCACTCCATTTTACGCTTTTTTAAGTGGCTTTTTACCCTATGGCATTGCCATTATTGTGATGACCATTATTGTAAGATTGGCCTTATCACCGGTGACCTATAAATCATATTTATCGCAGGCCAAGATGAAGGTGTTAAAACCTGAAATCACAGAGATTAACGAAAGGTTGAAAGATAATGCCATGAAAAAACAACAAGAGACTATGAAGCTTTACAATAAAGCTGGTGTGAGTCCGATGAGTGGTTGTGTACCAGCGTTGATGCAGCTGCCTATTTTCTATGCACTGTTCATGTTTTTTCCTACTTCTTTTGCTTTAAGACAAAAATCTTTCTTGTGGGCGGAAGATTTAAGTTCGTATGATACCATTTTTAATTTACCATTTAGTATTCCTTTGTACGGAGATCATGTAAGTTTATTTCCAATATTGGCATCTATCGCTATTTTCTTTTATATGATGATGACCACAGGGCAAAGCATGCAGATGCAGCAGCAACCAGGAATGCCCAACATGAAGTTTATCATGTACCTTTCTCCGTTGATGATGCTCGTTTTCTTTAATAATTATGCGAGTGGATTGAGTTTATATTATTTTGTATCCAATCTGATTACAATTTTTATAATGTTGGCCATCAAGAACTATATATTGGATGAGGATAAGATACATGCTCAAATTCAAGAGAATAAAAAGAAACCTAAGAAAGAAAACAAATTTCAAAAGAAAATGCGTCAGATGATGGAGCAGGCTGAAGAACAAAAGAAATTAGGTAAACGTTAAAACCTTAGGGTCATAACATCAATATAGTATCTAAATTCCTCGCATTCGCGGGGAATTTTACTTTACACACTTTTAAGAATTGTAGTTTGAAGTTTCTAATACTTAAAAGTTAATTAAGTATTTTCTGTGGGGAACTTTCCTAAAATAAAACTTCCCCCAAAAGGGGGAAGCTTCAACCATAAAGGTATAGTTTGGAAAGATTCGGGATCCCAAAGATGCGACCTAATTATTCCCGAAAAAATAAATAGTTGTCAAGTGCCGTTTTTTGTATGGTAAGGATACGTCTTTTGATGTGTCATCGATGAACGGTAAAGCCCCTAAAACTAAGAAATGCCGTTGGTCGATACCAACGGCATTTTTTAGTAATATAAACCTTACAAAAAATAAGAACTATTTTATGTTTTAGTGTAAAGCATCTATAATTTCTTGCGGTAATAATACTTTATCAACGATATGAACAATACCATTACTAGCTTCATTATCAGCACCGATAACATTGGTGTCAATATGTGTTTTATCTCTGATGAAAACACCGTGGTTTATAATAGCGAATAACGATTCTCCCTGAACTGATACAAGTTCTTGATGGTCAGATAAATCGGAAGAGGCTAATGCTGCACCTGGCACGACATGATAGGTCAACAATTTAGCCAAAAGGACTTTTTCTGCTGGAGTATCAAAATCTTGAATACTATTAAAAGAGTTTCCTAGTGCATGGAGCAAATTGGTAAAGGCAGCGTTTGTTGGAGCAAAAACCGTAAAGGGTCCTTCACCACTTAACACTTCTACTAATCCCGCATCCGCTTGAACTAAAGCCTCAACTAGTAAACTCAAATCAGGTACTGATTGCGCTAGTTCTACTATGTTTTTGATAGAAAGTGCCGCAACAAAGTCTACCGCTTCTTGCGGTAACAATACTTTATTGATAACGTGTACCACACCATTACTGGCATCCACATCAGCAATGACCACTGTTGCATTGGTGTCCGTAGCATCCACTACATGTACGTTTCCATCTTTAATATTGATGCCAACATTGGCACCATTTACGGTTGGAATGCTTTGCCCATCGGAAAGGTCTGCAGCAAAAGCTTCGGTTCCCGCTACGACATGGTAGGTCAATATCTTGACCAAAAGGTCAATTTCTTCCTGTGTATCAAAATCAGCTAAGCTGTGGTAGTCATCACCCAAAATATCAAGAAGGCCAACAAAAGCGTCATTGGTAGGGGCGAAGACGGTAAATGGTCCGTCACCGCTCAAGGTTTCCACTAAACCAGCGTTGGCGGCTATTAACGCCTCGACCAAAATACTTAGGTCATCCGTTGCAATGGCCAGCTCCACAATGTTCTTCATATTCATTGCGGTTACAAAGTCTACCGCTTCTTGTGGTAACAATACTTTATTGATAACGTGTACCACACCATTACTGGCATCCACATCAG
>CAYGUO010000018.1:5116-26735 GCA_964353095.1 uncultured Flavobacteriaceae bacterium
TACTTAGGTCATCCGTTGCAATGGCCAGCTCCACAATGTTCTTCATATTCATTGCTGTTACAAAGTCGACCGCTTCCTGTGGTAACAATACTTTATTGATAACGTGCGCAACACCATTGGTGGCCTCAATATCCGTAGCTATGATATTGGTGTTGGTTTCGGAGGCATCACCTATTACGAAGGTTTCCCCCTCAGCAATAATTTCTATGCTGTTTTCTGTTAAAGCTGTAGATACTGTGTCTACAGCTAAATCTGCTTCAAGAACTTTGGATGGTACTACATGAAACAATAAAATATCTCTTAATAGGGCTATTTCCTCTTCCGTCTCAAAATCTTCAATTGAATTATAATCTTCACCTAGTGCCATTAAAAGACCTGCAAAAGCATCGTCAGTTGGTGCAAAGACAGTAAAAGGGCCTTCACTTTTTAAAGTATCAACCAGACCAGCTTTAATAACTGCGGCTTCTAAGGCTGATAGTGTTTCAGTTGCGATTACCACATCCACTAAATCTTGTGCATTCAAGGCGTTCAATACCGTTTGAGGAACGAGTACTTTATCAATAACATGCACAATACCATTTGAGGCTGCGACATCTGCGGCAACCACTTTGGAATCATTGATAAAAACGCCTCCTTCTAAGGAAATAGTAACACTTTCGGTCTGTACCGTAGCAATTTCTTGTCCTTCGGTAAGATCTGTTGATGCAGCAGCAGTGCCTGCTACGACATGATATTGTAATATTTGAGCCAGTAATGCTTTTTCTTCTTCAGTATCAAAATCTTCTAAAGAATCAAATCCTTCTAAGTCTGTTAATAGCGAAGTAAAGGCTTCATTTGTTGGTGCAAAAACGGTGAAGGGGCCAGCTGCACTTAAGGTGCCAATAAGATCAGAATCTTCATTTTCGTCAGCTTTGGTGAGTGCGCCAACAAGGGCACTTAAATCGTTGTTACTCTGGGCGGTCTCCACAATATTTATGGTAGACCCCTCATCTTGGTTATTGTTGTCATCATCATCCTTGTTACAGGAGAAGGCTAATATCATTATCGCTGAGAGCAACAGATATCTTTTTAGGGATAATAGTTTTTTCATTTTATATAGTTTTTGGGTGTTCAATGTGTATTCAAAGAGTAGTAAAAACTAAGGGCCGCAGTGTTCTGCTGCGGCCCATAAGAATTTAATTTGTAGTATCAGGAATCATCACTTTGTTCAAAACGTGGATTACTCCGTTGTTTGCCTGAACATCAACGACCACAATACCAATATCAGTATTGCCAGCACCATCGGTAACATTTGCAATGTTGTCGCCGGTACCTGGTAATGTAATAGTAATAGCATCACCTTCAAGCGTGTTTGGTGATGTGTCACCAGGGTTTGTTAAATCTCCAGAACGAACGTTAGCACCTGCCAAAACATGGTGTTGCAGCACACTGGTCAATAAAGCTTCATCAATGTCAGCAACTTCGTTCCAGTCCATATTGCTATCTAATAATGCTTGAAAAGCAGCAGCGGTTGGAGCAAACACCGTAAAAGGCCCATCACCATTTAAGACAGTAACAAAATCAGTACCGGGTGTACCTGTTGTTAAAGCCGTAACCAAGGGAGCAAAAGTAGCGTCAGCAACTGCAAACGTAGTAACCGTTGGTAAGTCTATTACTTGGTCTACTGCATGAACAACTCCGTTTATAGCAACAATATCAGCTGCTACAACTGCGCTACCCCCATTGATTACAACACCATCGTCTGTTGAGATATATTGGCTTAAGTTATCACCATCTGCATTGGTAGCAGCTGTGGAAACATACATATTCATCAAGCCATCAGAAAAAGCAGCAGCTCCAGGGATAACATGATAAGATAGCACAGAAGCAATGTCATTTGCGTTAGGATTTGTAAACGCTGCGAAAGCATCATTTACTGGAGCAAAAACCGTAAAATCCGTAGTGGTATCGGATAACAAAGTGGTGAAAGTTGTATTACCATTAGCGGTTAAAGCGCCTACTAAAGATGATAAATTTGGATTTGCTACGGCATGGTCTACAATAGTTGGTAATCCAATCACCCCGTCAACAATATGCACAACCCCGTTATCTACAATAACATCTGGAGTCGTTACGGTAGAAACTCCATTAATATTTACTCCACCTGCAGTGTTAATGAATAAACTTAAATTTCTGCCGTCTGCCCCTGCGGTTGATAAACTGGGTACGTAACCTGTATCGAGATTTCCAGAAGTATTTGTTCCACTTACGACATGATTCAACAACACTTGAGTCAAAACATCGTCTGGAATATCATCAAGAGAAGCAAAGTTGTTTGCTGCCAAAAATGCTGCAAACGCCTCATCTGTTGGTGCAAAAACTGTAAAAGGGCCATCACCTTGCAGTGTTCCCACTAAATTTGCGGCGGTTAATGCCTCCACTAGAATAGTTAAATTCGAAGCGCCCAATGCCGCATCAACAATCGTGTTGGTTTCTACAACAGGTGGTGTTGGGTCATTGTCATCATCTGAACAAGCCACAAATAAAAATGCAACTGTTAAAAAGCTTAACTTAAATAAATTTGAAATTCGTTTCATGAAAAAGAGATTTAGATTAATTGTTTATTGTTTTTTCGATTTGTTTAAACTTAAACCTATATGACAATCAGATAGTTATACGATTATGAAAGCTATTTTATTGATTAACAGATAGATATAAGTTACCTCTAAGATATTGTGTTTAAAGAATGGTTGCTTTGCTTAAACATAATTTAATATATGTTTAACATTTAGTGAATTTCATAAAACAAAATTTAAGCTTTTAGAAGCTTGATAAGGAATACTTTACATGACCGACCAATGGTATTTTGTATTTTTGTAATTCATAAATTTTGTAGTGAAAAAGAAAGTAGTTGTAGGTCTTTCAGGAGGAGTAGATTCAAGTGTGACGGCATACCTTTTAAAAGAGCAAGGATATGAGGTCATAGGCCTTTTTATGAAAAATTGGCATGATGATTCCGTAACCATTTCAGATGAATGTCCTTGGTTAGAAGATAGTAATGATGCATTACTAGTTGCCGAGAAATTAGGAATCCCTTTTCAGACAGTAGATTTGAGCGTTGCATATAAAGAACGAATTGTTGACTATATGTTCAATGAGTACGAAAAAGGAAGAACGCCAAACCCGGATGTGCTTTGCAATAGAGAAATAAAGTTTGATGTATTTTTGAAAATAGCGCTTGATTTAGGCGCTGATTATGTGGCAACGGGACATTATTGTAGAAAAGGTGTTCTTAAAAATGATGATGGTAGTGAAATCTATCAATTGCTCGCTGGTGCCGATAGTAATAAGGACCAGTCTTATTTTTTGTGTCAACTTTCCCAAGAGCAACTCTCCAAAACCTTATTTCCGATAGGGGAATTATTAAAACCAGAAGTGAGACGTATTGCGGCTCAAAATAATTTGATTACGGCCGATAAAAAAGATTCTCAAGGATTATGTTTTATAGGTAAGGTAAGATTGCCAGATTTTTTACAACAAAAGTTGAAGCCCAAAAAAGGGGTGATTGTTGAAATTCCTTTTGATGCTCCGCAATACCACTTAACTAAAGATTCAAATTTAACCTTGCTAGCCGGACTTCAGCATCGCGCCAGCAAGCCTATTTATTCGATTGATGACGGAAAGATAGTAGGAGAACATCAGGGCGCGCACTATTTTACCACAGGTCAACGTAAGGGATTGGATGTTGGAGGAACTCCAGAACCTTTATTTGTAATTGATACTGATGTGAATCAGAATGTGATTTATACCGGTCAAGGGAAATCACATCCAGGATTATTGCGGTATACCCTCTTTATCAGTGACGATGAATTACATTGGGTACGTAGCGATTTAAAGCTTGCATTAGATGAGACAATGGAGGTAATGGCTAGAATCAGATATCGCCAACCCTTGCAAAAGGCAACACTTTATAAAGTAGATGGAGGCTTATATGTTGATTTTGAAGAAAAACAATCTGCAATAACCGAGGGTCAGTTCGCTGCTTGGTATAGTAAGGATGAATTGATAGGTTCAGGAGTTATATCTTAAAACAATGCAAAATAAAATCACAAGCCTTTTCGGAATAGAATACCCAATTATTCAAGCAGGGATGATCTGGGCTAGCGGTTGGCGATTGGCTTCGGCGGTTTCAAATGCCGGTGGCTTAGGGCTTCTGGGGGCAGGCAGTATGTACCCAGAGGTGTTACGCGAGCATATTCAAAAATGTAAAAAAGCTACCAATAAGCCTTTTGGTGTAAATGTGCCAATGCTTTATCCAGATATTGACAAATTGATGGAAATTCTTATTAAAGAAGAAGTGAAGATTGTATTTACTTCAGCAGGAAACCCCAAAACATGGACCCCTTTTTTAAAAGAAAAGGGTATTACTGTAGTGCATGTAGTGAGTAGTGTCAAATTCGCTTTAAAAGCGCAAGAGGCTGGTGTTGATGCCGTAGTTGCCGAAGGCTTTGAAGCCGGAGGGCATAACGGTCGTGATGAAACCACCACTTTGGTTTTGATTCCTGCTGTTAGCCAACAAATACAAATTCCATTAATCGCAGCTGGAGGTATTGCTACAGGCCGTCAAATGCTGGCCGCAATGGTTTTAGGGGCGGACGGTGTTCAAGTAGGTAGCAGGTTTGTAGCTAGTGAGGAGGCATCTTCACATTCATTGTTCAAGAACGAGGTGGTAAAAGCCAAAGAAGGGGATACGCAATTAACACTAAAGGAACTTGCACCGGTTAGATTACTAAAGAATAAGTTTTATCAAGACGTGCAAGAGGCTTATGCCAAAGGCGCTTCGGTTGAAGAGCTTAGAAAAGTTTTGGGAAGGGCGAGAGCCAAAAAAGGAATGTTTGAAGGTGATTTGGTAGAAGGAGAGTTGGAAATAGGACAGGTCGCTGCATTGATTAATGAAGTAAAGCCTGCTGCTACTATCGTCAATGAAATGGTTAGCGAGTTTACAACTGCAAAAAAATCAATTAGCTTACTATTATAGGAAACCCCATAACTTTGTTGGTATTACATGGGCGTCTATTCTTCTTCATTACTAGTTGAAGAAGTCTCCTCTTCAACCTCCTTATTTAAGCTGTTTTCAAGTATATTCAGATTTTTTAGTTTTGTCTTCCAAGTATCCAATGCCTCCTTATGGCGATTGATATTTTTGATTACATCTTTTACAACAGGACTATCTTCTGATGCGTTGGAAAAGAATTGGAGATTTGTTTCCAATTGTCGAATTTCACTTTTACTTTCATCTATTTTACGTCTGATGAAGGTGCGTTCGTTATTGATAGCATAGTCATTATCTGAATTGGCCAACTGTTTGATCTTATCACCGTATTTGAGTAATTCAGATTCTTGCTTGTGGATATCCAGCTTTTTGAAGAGCGCATCAATTATTTTATTGAATTTACCATTGATATGCTTTTTGTTGTAAGGCATTCTACCATGGCTTTTCCATTCTGCAATAAACCCTTTGATAGTATTTAAATCTTTGTCCTTATCACCGCTTAGTTGAAACTTTTTAAGTTTTTCAAGACAAGCATTTTTCTTTTCAAAATTAGCGTACTCCTCCTTTTGGGATTCATTTTTTTGAGCATGCAGTCGGTCAAAATAGTGGTTACAGGTATTTTTGAATTCATTCCAGATTTTGTCTGAATATTTTCTAGGTACGTGACCAATTTTTTTCCAATCACTTTGAATTCGTTTCATCTCTGGTGTAGCCACAGTGTGGTCTTCACTGTCTTTTAAAGCAATGCCTTGGGCTAATAATGCACGCTTTTTTTCAAGATTGTCATGTTGGTCTTTTTTTAGGTTTTTGTAAAAATTATTTTTACCCTTGTTAAAATCCCTAACAGCATCCTTGAACGATTTCCAGGTAGCTTCATTTACTTTTTGAGGTACTTTACCTGCCTTAAAAAATGCATCACGGAGTGCTTCAATCTCCTTTATTTGACTTTGAATACCACGATGGTTGTCTGAAACATTTAGGGCGATTGCCTTAATTGCTTCAATGAGCTCCTGTTTTTTCTTTAAGTTTTCTTCGTACGAAAGTTCTAAAGTTGCAAAATGTTCTTGCCTACGGGCATGCATGGCCTTAGTGGCATTGCTAAAACGCTCCCAGACCTCTTCACGATGATCTTTGCCAACAGGGCCAATATCTTCTTTCCAAATTTTATGGAGGGTTTGTAGCTCTCTGAAGGCTTTATTTAAATCGGGTTCATTTTGTAAAGCTTCGGCTTGTATAACCAATTTTAGCTTTTCTTCAAGATTGTGTTTGAAATCTAAATCCCGTAATTCTCTATTCAGGTGCAAGAAGTCATAAAAAATTTCAACATGGTGATGATACGTGCGCCATACATCGTTATAGTTGTTCCGTGGAATCGGCCCAGCATTCCGCCATTGTTCTTGAAGGTCTTTAAAGCTCTTGTAGGTAGTATTAATATCTTCTTCAACATTGACCAAGCCTTTCAACTCTTCAATAATGGCCAACCTTTTTTCAAGGTTCTGCTTTAAGCTTTGATCAAGGTTTTTATAATGTTGATTTCTTTTTTCTCGGTAATCTGAATATACTTCGTTGAACTGCCTTTTGGTAACTGAATTATACTTGAAGTCTATTTCATTGCCACCATTAGAGATAAACTCCTCTTTTTTATGCTCTAAAAACTCTTGGAATTTTAAGTCAAATTCTTGCCTTATATCGCTAACATGTTTATTGATGGCTTGGACTTTTTCATTTTTAACCAAGCGTTGAAGTTCACCAACCAAATTTTCCATTGACATGGCATGGTAATCCAATATCGGAATTTGATGTCTCTTTTCATTCTCCCTATCCTCGGCATCTTCTGCATTTTCTTCATCTATTTCAGCCAGAACCTGATCTTCATTTTCAGCTACTCCAACAACAGCCGTATCTTTGGTTCCTTTTACCTCTTCAGAAAGCGTATCCTCTTCAATACTATTTACAAGTGTATCATCCGTTTTAGTATCGGGTTCAACCTTTGATTCGGTCTGGTTGTTCAGCTCCTCTTGGGGTTGAACTTCAGGTGTCGTTTCTTCAGGTGTTTGGGGATCCTGGCCTTTTTCCGCTGCTGTATTTTGCAGTTTGTGTTCTTTCTCGTCCATCACGATGTTCTTTATTGGTTTAGATTGATGGCATTTATGGGTAAGTTAATAACTATACCCTGCAATGTCAAAGATAATTGATATTCTTTTGACCGATGTAAACCTTTAATTAAGCTTTTAAAACAAGGTGGTTATGGGCTTTCATTCCAAATTTGCCACGCTTTTTCTGCTTGGTGCTGTAGCATTTGCAAGCCATTTTGAATCATAGCTCCTTGAGATTCCCCTTCTTGTAAAAATGAAGTTTTATGAGGGTTATAAATCAAATCGAATAACAAATGCTTCTTTGATAGGTGTTTATAAGGTATTTGTGGTTTTTCTTGAACTTTTGGGAAAGTACCTACCGGACTGCAATTGACAATGATATGATATTCGTTCAAAGTGGCCTCATTTAGTTGCTCATATAAAAATTGATTTTTTGAGGGTGTTCTGGAAACATAGCTAAAATCGATTCCCATTTTATCAAAGACATAGGCAATTGCTTTTGAAGCTCCTCCTGTCCCTAGAATCAAAGCCTTTTTATGATGACTTTTAATGAGCGGGGTTAACGACTTTTCAAAACCATACGCATCTGTATTAAAACCAATTAATCCTTTTTTTGTGAATTTAATGGTATTGACCGCACCTATGGTTTTTGCTTGATGGTCTAAACCTTTTAAAAAAGGAATTACGGCTTCTTTGTAAGGAATGGTTACGTTTAAACCCATTAATTGATTTTCTTTTAGCAAATCCTTTATCTCACCAATATCATTTAAATCAAAGTTTTCATAGGAATGATGATTTAAATTTTTCTCAGAAAACTTCTGGGAAAAATAATTTTGAGAGAAAGAATATGAAATATCCTTACCTATTAGCCCGAATCTGTTTTTCTTCTTTTCTGTTTTTTCCATACCAATCTAAACTCAACAATACGAAGATGCCAAAAATAATAAAGAAAATAGCTCCCCAAGTTTCCATCGAAGCGACATCTGGCCAATAACGCCGATAGTTCATGATGACCTTGTTTCCGTTAGAATCTAATAATGGGCTGCCCAAGGCATCTAACTTGAAAATTGTCTTTTTCCATGGCCATATTACCCCTAAGGAGCCTGTTATAAACCCAATAATGACCGCATTAGTTGTTCTTTTAAAGTGTTTTAAAACATATCCCAATAAATGCGATAGGGTTACTAAACCGGTAGCAGAACCCAATGTGAAAACCGCCAAGATGGTTAAAGTTTTGATTCTGATTTTATTTTCAACAAAGCTGAAGTCTCCTTTTATGATTTCAGCTAAGGTATCGTATAAGCTGTTTACGGAATCAACCAGTAGCAAAACATAGTTGCCCAATAAAATCAATATAAACGATCCAGATAAACCGGGCAGGGTCATTCCAGAAACACTGATAATACCGCAAAAGAAGATGAAAATAAGGTTGTCATTTTCCCTTGCAGGACTCAAAAAGCTTATTGAAATGCCCACGGTTAAACCGATAATGCCTGCGGTAATTGTTTTTTTGTTCCAATGCGCATAGTCTTTGGCGATATAATAAATAGAACCCAGTACCATTCCAAAAAAGGCGGCCCAAACAAACAGCTCTTTCTTAGCCAAAAAGTAATCTAAAAGACGTGAAATGCTGAAATAACTAATGAGCATGCCTAAAATAAGCAAGACCAGAAAGGTGCCGTTGGTGTAGCGGTAAAAACTTTTGAACCTACCATTTATAAGTAATTTAAAAGCTTTTGCGTTTATTTTTTGAAGGGAATAGATAAACTCTTCATAAAAACCACCAACATAGGCAACAATTCCTCCAGAAACCCCGGGAACTTTATTCGCCGCTCCCATAAAAAGGCCCTTGATGACCAAAAAAAGTTTATCTATGAGTGTTCGCTCTTGTTGCATTTAGTTTTTACTTCCCTATTTTTTGGAAGCTACCCTTTCAAGGATAAAAATAAGGGAAAAACCTAGTACAGCGAGTAAAATAGCAAGCATTAATTGAGGATCTCCATCAAAGGCCATAGGGGAGATGTTGTTTTCTTTAATGGGAATAATCTTATCATCAAATACTTTGGTTTCAAGCACTTCTTTCCAAGGCCAAATTTTGTTTAAAGAACCTAAAATGAACCCCGTCAATAAAGCAAGGGTTACATTATGATAGTTTTTGAACATCCATTTTAATAACCTTGCAAAACTAAGTAGCCCAAAAATAGCACCAACAGCAACGGTAGCCACCATGGTAACATTTCGTTCATGTACCGCGTCGAGTATCGTTTTGTAAGACCCTAATAAAACTAAGATAAAGGCACCAGATATACCAGGTAAAATCATTGCACAGACCGCCAAGGCTCCAGATAAGAAAAGAAAAGGTAAGCTGGTTACATTTTCATTTGGTGGCAAGGTTGTGATGAAATAGGCTACTGCTGCGCCAATTAACAGCACCACTACAGCTACTATATTCCATTTTTTTATTTCCTTACCAACCAGAAATATACTTGCCGTAACCAAACCAAAGAAAAATGACCAAAGCAAAATAGGTTCGTTTTCCAATAACCAACTTAAAAATTTCGCCAATGAAAATAAACTGATGAAAATTCCTATAAAAAGCGCTAATAGAAAGTTTCCGTTTAATTGTTTCCAACATGTTTTGAAGCCATCTTTTCTTAGGGTCTTCAATAGGTCAAGGTTAATGTTGTTTATGGAAGAAATCAATTCTTCATAAATACCGGAGATAAACGCAATCGTTCCACCCGAAACGCCCGGTACTACGTCCGCGGCACCCATTGCCATTCCTTTTAGTGTAATAATGGTATAATCAACCAATTTACGTGCGCCCATTTACAATGTTATTTAAGTTTAGGTAGATGCTTTTTTGTTTTCCAACAAAATATCCTTGATCCATTTGATATTTTCAAATTCAGGAAATTTCGTCTTAAAGAAAACAACTTTTTCAGCATTTAATTGTAGAGCGGTATTCAATTTTTCTTTAGCAAGGTCAGTATTGTCAGTTTTTAAATAAAGTCCTGAAAGCTGATAACACATTTCAGCATTATTAGGATAAAATTCTACACCCTGTAATACTACTTGTAATGCAGAGTCGTAATCTTCCAATTTTTGAAGCACTGATGCCCATTCTTGCCAAGTATCCAGTTCATAATTACCTAGTTCTACTGATTGCTTGAAGGCAAAATCTGCTTCATCAAGATTATTAAGGGCAACAAATATTTTGGCGCTTTTTTTCCAATATAGCGCATTTTCACCATCAATATTTATGGCTTTGTTGATATAATGCTGTGCTTTGGCATAATCTTTCTTTCGGGTGTAAAATTCTGTAATGGCAATCCATCCTTTGTCCAAAAGGGGGTCTTCATGAACCGTATTGTAATAATAGTATTTTGCTAAATCATCATTGCCCAATTTATCATGGCATTTTCCTATCCTAAGGTATGCATGTGAGGTAGGATCATCAATATTTATTGTTGTTTGATAACTTTCGATGGCCTCATTAAACTTCCCTAGTTTTTCAAGTACTTTGCCTTTTTCAAAATAAGCGCCCAAAAAAGACTCATCTGAAATAATGGCAAAGTCAAAAGAAGCTAAAGCTTCGGTATACATTTTTTTGGAATAGTACATTTTGCCTAATTGGTGCCAAGCGACTTCGCAATAGGGGTTGCGTTCTAAATAATCGTTCAAATAAAGAATCGCACCATCAAAATCTTCTAAAAACTCAAAACAATAAATAACGTTGTAAAGAGATGAATAATCACTTTCATCATATTCTAAACATTTGATAAAGCTATTTTTAGCTTTTTCAAAATCATCCATAAAAAGATATTCCATACCAAGCAGGGAGTAAATATCAAAACTTTCATCTGCTATGGAAAGTGCCTCAGAAAGCATATCTACTGCGCCTTGATGATCATCTTGTTTAGATAGTATATTGGCTCTTTGAATAAAAATTTCTTCGTTATTGATGTCGACGGTCTGAAGTTCATCCAATAAGCTTTCAGCTGCTTTAAAATTATCTTCAAAAACCAGAATCTCAACTCGTAAGAGTTTTAGCTCCATAGAGTGGGGATGTTGCTGCAGACCAATTTGAATGGCTTTCTTTCCTAAAGATACTTTTCCAATATTTAGATAGTGGTGTATAATGCCTTCAAAGTCTTCGGCATCAAAGAAATAAACATCATCTGTTTTGAGCATGGACTCAAATTTTAAAACAGACTTATCATTATTTTCGTTAGGGTCTAACGCCATAGAAAGTTTTTTCTTTTACTCGATAATCGAGATTTAAATTTTTCAAGACTTACCTCACTATTTTTAAGTAGTAACCTTATGTATGCTATGCGAGCTTGCCATAAGACTGTTAACTATTTCTATGGACTTAAAATTACCCCTTAAATGGGCTGATTTATATCCTTGATTGGGGTTTGTTATCAACAATTTAGTTAACAGTGGTCCCATTGTATTGGTCTAATAATGCTAAAATTTGATAACAACCAATACTAATTTCTTCTGTTGAAATGGTCAAAGGAGGCGATATACGCACGGCCTTTGGTTCAAATAATAACCAGAACAAAATAAGTCTTTTCTTGGCAGCAGCCAAGACCAAAAAGTTAACAATTTCTGCACTTTTTAACATTAGCGCAAGCATCAAACCTTTGCCTCTTATCTCTTTATTCAAAGGATGTACCAAAAGACTTCTAAATAGTTTTTCTTTCTTTAAAGTATCTTCAATGAGTTGACTTTCAGTGAGTTCCTTTAAAGTTGATAGGGCGGCGGCGGCAATGACGGCATTGCCACCAAAAGTAGTGATATGGCCAAGCTTTGGGTTATTTTGAAGCTTCATCATCATTTGGTTAGATGCGCTAAAAGCACCAACAGGCATACCAGAAGCCATGCCTTTGCCCATCACCAAAATATCAGGAATACAATCGTAGTGTTCAAATGCAAAAAGCTTTCCTGTGCGTCCAAAACCAGGCTGAATTTCATCTAAAATCAACAATGCACCCACTTCGTTGCAGCGTTGCCTTACCTTTTTTAAGTAAGAATTTTTGGGGAGTATAAACCCTGCACCGCCTTGAATGGTCTCTAAAATTACTGCTGCCGTTTTTTCGGTGATTTTTTCAAGGTCCTGTACATCATTAAAAGTTATAAAAGTAACATCTGGAATAAGCGGTCTGAATGCCTTTTTACGTTCTTCAAACCCCATAACACTTAAACTTCCCATGGTACTCCCATGATATGCCTGCTTGGCCGCAATAAGCTGTGAACGCCCTGTTACCCTTCGGGCAAGTTTAAGCGCTCCTTCAATAGCTTCAGTTCCGGAGTTTACCAAATAGGTGGTTTCTAATTTTTGTGGAAGATGAGCGGCCAGTAATTTGGAATATGCTACGGCTGGTTCTTGCACATATTCTCCATAAACCATTACGTGCAGGTACTTTTCAGTTTGCTCTTTAATGGCTTCAATGACTTTAGGATGGCAATGGCCTAAACTACAGGCGGAAACCCCTGCAACAAAATCTAAATGCCCATTGCCTTCCGTGTCATAAATATAACTCCCTTTGGCGTGCGAAACTTCTAACGCTAAAGGATGCGGAGTGGTCTGTGCTTGATATTTGAAGAAGTCTTCCTTCATTTCAATAAGCAGGCATTAATTATTGGTTGCCTTAAGAATAGGTCTTTTTGTTGTTGTTGCTTTTGAATTAGGCATTTGCCCTTTAGGTTTTTCAACAGGTGGTAAGCCTTGTCGTTCCCTTTCTTCGGCATCAATGTCTATTGGATTGTCAATTCCTCTAATCTTAACTAGCGTTATTGTATTGTCATCTTCATCAAAAATTTCCTCTTTTGAATAAATTCGTTCTTCCCCGCGCCAAATAAAGCCTTTTAGTTTTCTTCCTTCTACCGGAAGGTCTCCTTCGGGAAAAATATTGCCGTCAGGGTTTACATAAAAAGTAATGTCTTCAATATCGCTATTGGCCATCTCTAGTCTTATTTTACTACAAATGGTTTTATCAATTCCAATCAGCTCATCATCATCATTATACATGTAGTAAATCACTTCTGTGTTTCTGACCAAATCAATAATTTTAAGTTCGTTTTCAATAAACTTACCATAAAGATTTACCCCTTTGGCTTGATTGTAACCCACTTTTCCAATGGTGTCAAAAGCAATGATAAACGCATTTTCAATAACTTTTAAAGAATCTAATTTTTCAGTTTTTAAGTCGGAAATGATATGGATGGTATCGCCTGTCATTTGGTTATCCACATTCCATATTACCGGATTGGTAATTAACCGAGTAACACCGGTTTTTTCTTTGGAATGAATAGAATCGCATTTTCCGCTCATGTCCGTCTTAAAAAACTTTGCGTTTCTGAAAGCCCTTAACAAACGATCTTCCGGTGGCCCCGTTATCATAAGGGTATCACCATGAATATAAAGGGAATCTTGTTGTACCAAACTAATGGCAACCGCTCTTTTTGTGGCAAAAACAGAATCTTTTTCTTTAAAAACTTCCGCATAGTGCGCACGAATGACGCCATCATTTATGGTGTCGGTTACGGTGATGTTATTTGTTGCCGATGCAAAAGAGGTCGCTTTGTCAAAGTAAACACTGTCCCCTTCAATAATACGATTACTGTAGTTGATTGTGGTGTTTTTAACGCCATACCCTTGCTCAATTGTAGTATCATAAAAACCACGCTCGCAATAGATGGTATATTCTTCTCCAATAATGGTTGAAGGGCCATACATATAAGCGTTTTTTGAAATACGATAGTAATCCAGCTGTTTGGAATCAATGGTGTACTCTGGGTTATCAATATGAACACTATCTTGAAACTGCACCTTTTTCAACTCCATAAAGTAGGTGCCAATTTTACTTGTAAGGGTATTGGCTGAGTCGACTACTTTACCTCCCGAATTGTAAAAAGATTCTTGTTTTTCACGATTAAAATAAAGGGTATCTGTCGTCAAGATCATTTTACCGTCGGTTAAATCAACGTTTTGCCAGGCTTTCGCAATTTTAGTATTACCGTCATAGTTGATTTTGCCACTATTCATTTCAATGCTGTCGCCTTGTTGTAGACGAACATTGCCTATAGCTCTTAGTTTATTTTCTGCGGAATAGAAAATAGCAATATCACACCATAAATCGGCCCCTTGATGTTCAAACTGTACTTGTCTTTCATCGTCTTTACTAAATATGGATGCCCCAGGAAATTGTGCTTCATCCTTGGTGAAATTCGCACCATAAACGATATTGATTTGTTTTTCTTCCGGTTCCGCCTTTTCTTGAGCCGAAAGACTTAAGAAAAATATAGAAAAGAATAAAAATATTAGTCTTTGCAAATCAGTGGATTTTAACCAAAAGTAGGATTTTTACTTGAAGCAATCCTATAGATTAATATAGCTTTAGGAAACCTATCGATGGATGGTCTGCGTTCTGTCAGGACCCACCGAAACTATTTTGATTGGAATATTCAACTGTTTTTCTAAGAATTCAATATACGTGTTGAATTCTTTTGGGAATTCAGAAACATTTCTCATTTTGGTTAAATCTTCTTTCCAGCCCTTAAAATCACTGTAGATTGGCGTAACATGTTCTTCTTCAATATTAAAAGGTAAGTGTGTTATGGTTTCGTCTTTGTATTTGTATGCAGTACAAACTTTTAACGTTTTAAATCCAGAAAGCACATCACCTTTCATCATACTGAGTTGGGTAACACCATTTACTTGGCAAGCATATTTAAGTGCTACTAAGTCTAACCAGCCACAGCGTCTTGGACGCCCGGTTACTGCACCAAACTCATGACCAATACGCGCCATGTCAGCGCCGGTTTCATCAAATAATTCTGTTGGAAATGGTCCTGACCCTACACGGGTTGTATATGCTTTAAAGATTCCGAATACTTCACCAATTCTATTCGGTGCGATGCCTAAACCAGTGCATGCTCCTGAAGCTGTAGTATTTGAAGAGGTAACATAGGGATACGTTCCAAAATCTATGTCTAACAGAGAACCTTGTGCGCCTTCGGCTAAAATAGTTTTATTGTTTATTAGGGCTTGGTTTAAGTATTCTTCACTATCTATAAACTGTAATTCTTTTAAACGCTCAACGGCGGAAAAGAATTCATCTTCCATTTCTTTTAAATTGTATTGGATGTCTACGTTATAGAATCCAATCATAGCTTCATGTTTATTGGCTAAAGCTCTGTATTTTTCTTTCCAATTGGGCAATTCCAAGTCGCCAATTCTAATGCCATTGCGCCCCGTTTTGTCCATATAGGTTGGTCCAATACCTTTTAATGTGGATCCAATTTTTGCTTTTCCTTTTGATGTCTCTGAAGCGGCATCCAACAAACGATGGGTAGGTAAAATCACATGCGCTTTTCTAGAGATAATCAATTTGGCCTTATAATCAATATGAAACTGGTCCAACCCATCTAGCTCTTGAACAAAAACTACAGGGTCTATAACAACACCATTACCAATAACATTTGTAGAATCATCATGAAAGATTCCAGAAGGAATAGTCCTTAAAACATGTTTAATACCATCAAATTCTAAAGTGTGACCGGCATTTGGTCCTCCTTGAAACCTGGCAATAATATTATAATTTTTAGTAAGGACATCAACAATTTTACCTTTTCCTTCGTCTCCCCATTGGAGCCCAAGCAATAAATCTACCATGAAGTTTTTGGTTATTCGGTTAGTTTTTCTTCTTTGCCATGCTGTTCGGCAGGCAGGTTTCTGGTTCCGTAGAAGTACAATGAGTGGTTGCTGATTTTAATATCAAAAACCTCTTCAATAGTCTTTTTAATGGATTGGATACGGGGGTCACAAAACTCCACTACTTCGCCGGTGTCGGTTAAAATTACGTGGTCATGTTGGCGGTCAAAATAGGATTTTTCATATTGCGCCTGATTTTTACCAAATTGATGTTTTCTGACCAGTTTGCAATCCAACAATATTTCAATAGTATTGTAAAGGGTAGCGCGACTTACACGATAATTTTTGGTTTTCATTTTAATGTACAACGACTCTACATCAAAGTGATCCTCACTCTCGTAAATCTCCTGTAAAATGGCGTATCGTTCAGGTGTTTTTCTATGTCCGTTTTCTTCAAGAAAGGTGGTGAAAACACTTTTTACAATTTCCTGATTTTTTACATTTCCCATAGTGCTTTTACTATCTTACAAAGGTACAGTTAAAAATTAAATTCTGGTTACTTTATCAATGCCGCCAATCTGTTTTAAATTGTTGGTCAGTTTTTTTAAGATGGCCTTATTTTTAACGACCACGGTAATGTTTCCGGTAAAGGTGCCGCCATCAGTACTAAAATTTAAATTCCGCATGTTCACATGCATGTTATCGGATATGATGTTGGTAATCTCATTGATCAAACCCAGGTTGTCAATTCCGCTTAACCGAATATCCGCCTTAAATTCTTCTTGCGAAGAATCAATCCATTTTGCCGTTATAATGCGGTAGGCGTAGTTAGATTGCAGTGAAATGGCATTGGGGCAATTTTTGGTATGGACCTTTATGCCATCGTTAACACCAACAAAACCAAAAACATCATCTCCTGGTATTGGATTGCAGCATTGCGATAGTTTGTAGGTAAGCTTTTCTTCTTCACTACCAAAAACAAGCATGTCATAATTGGTGGTTATTTCGTCTTTATTTATGTCTTCAGGGGTAGGGGTGCGCCTAATTTTATTTTTGAAAAAATTGAGAAAAGCATTGTTGTAAGATGAAGCAAAGTCCTTTATTTTTTGGTTGTCTATAATTCCGTTTCCAACCCTAAAGAAGAGGTCAAGACTCGTTTTCAACTTAAAGAAGATGACCATTTTATTGATCACATCAACATTAACGTTGATTTTTTGCGATTTTAATTTTCGTCTTAAAATTTCTTTCCCTTCATCGGCAACTTCTCTTTTTTCTTCTCGTAAAGATGTTTTTATTTTTGCCCTTGCTTTGCCTGTATTGGCATAGTCTAACCAATTTTGATTTGGTTTTGCGTTTTCAGAAGTCATGATCTCTACTTGGTCACCACTATGTAAAACAGTATTTAGAGGCACCAATTTGCCATTTACTTTAGCGCCGCGGGTTTTCATGCCCACTTCAGTGTGAATATGGAATGCAAAATCTAAGGGGGTAGCTCCTTTTGGTAAGGATTTTAATTCTCCTTTTGGCGTAAACACGAAAATTTCTTTCGAGTATAAACTGAGTTTGAACTCTTCCACAAAATCTACGGCATTTGTATTCGCATTTTCTAAGGCTTCTTGTAATCTATTAAGCCAAATTTCAATTCCTTGCTCTTTTTGATCACCATGCTTATATTTAAAATGCGCGGCATAGCCTTTTTCAGCGATCTCATGCATGCGCTCGCTCCTAATCTGTACTTCTACCCATTTTCCTTCGGGGCCCATCACGGTAATATGCAAAGCTTCATACCCCGTTGATTTTGGGGAAGTAATCCAATCACGCAATCTTACCGGGTTTGGTGTAAAATGGTCGGTTACAATAGAATATATCTTCCAGGCAATGAACTTTTCATTCTTTCGATCTGCACGGTAAATGATTCGGATTGCAAACTTGTCATATATCTCATCAAAAGTGACGTTTTGGGAAATCATCTTTTTTCTGATGGAAAAAATTGATTTCATCCTACCCTTTATAGTATAACTAAGTCCTTCTGTATCCAACGAATCTCGAATAACCTTGGTAAAAGAGTCTATGTACGCTTTTTGTTCCTCCTCGGTGTCTTCAATTTTGTTGAAAATATCCCCGTAAACTTCAGGTTCCGTGTATTTTAAACTAAGATCTTCAAGCTGTGTTTTAATATTGTAAAGACCAATACGATGTGCTAAGGGAGCATATATGTAAAGGGTTTCTGATGCTATTTTAACTTGTTTATGCTCTGGCATGGAATCCATAGTGAGCATATTGTGAAAACGATCGGCTATTTTGATAATGATAACGCGTACATCATCATTTAAGGTCAACAGCATCTTTCTAAAATTTTCTGCTTGTTGACTAATGTTTTTATCCTTTTTTAGATGCGATATTTTAGTGAGGCCATCTACAATCCGTGCAACGGCCTCACCAAACATACGCTCAATATCATCAAGTGTGTATGCGGTGTCTTCTACCACATCATGAAGCAGGGCAGAGGCAATGGAAACCGCATCAAGCCCAATTTCTGAGGCAACTATCTTAGCAACGGCGATAGGATGGAAAATATAGGCCTCCCCAGATTTTCTACGCTGTTCTTTATGCGCATCAACCGCAACATCAAAGGCCGAGCGTATCAATTTCTTATCCTCAGGGGTAAGGGTTTGATAACTAATGCGCAGCAATTCTTTGTATTGCTTCGCAATTTGTTTGTTTTCTTTTTCTATAGCGGCCTCTGTCATGTAAGATTAAAAATAACGTAATCTTCAGAGGTGAGCAACAAAAATTATGCCTTTAAGTTTCTGATGCGTTCTACTAACGGAGGATGGGAATAATGCATAAAAACATACGCCGGATGAGGAGTAAGATTACTTAAACTGTTTTTTGAAAGTTTTTTCAAGGAAGTAATTAATGGGGTAGCCTTAAAAGTCTCTTTGGCATAGTCGTCTGCTTGAAATTCAAATTTTCTGGAGAGGTAGTTCATGGCTAAGCCTGTAATTGCTGAAATAGGACTATACAGCAGGGCAAAACCTATTAAAGCCGCGTGAAAACTTGGTTTTGTAACCCCAATAGCCAATGAAAGATTTGGATTGTTCACGAAAAGGGACAATACAAAAAGTGTTAATCCGGTCAGTAAGATAGAGGCGATAAGGTTAACAATAATATGTTTGCGTTTGTAATGCCCTACCTCATGCGCCAAAACGGCAACAATTTCATCTTCCTCCAAATCGTTGATTAGGGTATCAAAAAGGGTTACCCTTTTTTGCTTTCCAAAACCCGAGAAGTATGCATTTGCTTTTGTAGACCGTTTTGACCCATCAATGACGAATACATTCTTAAGCTCAAAACCAACCTTTTTGGCGTAGCCTTCAATAGCATCTTTTAAATTACCCGCTTCTAAAGGCGTTTGTTTATTGAAAAGGGGTACAATGAGTTTGCTGTAGAAAAGATTCATAAAAAGCATAAGCACAATAAAAAGTCCCCAAGCATAAAGCCAAAAATTTGGGCCAGACCACTGCAAAATCCAAATGACCAAAGCTAAAATGCCACCACCTAAAATGGCAGTCATCAACCAACCTTTCACTAAATCTAAAAAGAATACTTTTTTGGTGGTCTTATTAAAGCCAAACCGCTCTTCGATTACAAAAGTTTGATAAAACGAAAATGGAAGTGAAATGATACTGCTGCCAAAAACTAAAATACCAAAGAAGGCTAGGGCCATTGTTATTGGGTTTTCGGTATAAGTTCTTACAAGGGTATCCAACCATTCAAATCCTCCAAAAAATAAAAAGGCCAAAGTAAGTATTAACGAAAACAAATCGTTCAGTACACCAAAACGGTAATTGGTAGTTTTATAAGCCTGCGATGTATCGTATTCTTGCTTATCAAAAACATCTTCCAATTCTTTGGGTAAGTTCTCTTTAAAGCGTTTCGCATTCAAGTAATCTAGTACAAAATCAACTAGAAATTGAACGGATAATATAGCGATGATAAGGTAAAAGAGGGAATTAGTGTTCATGAAATTTAGAATCCGCGTTGGCGTTTTGCTTCAAATATAAGTATTGCTGCCGATACGGAAACATTCATAGAATCAATCTCACCTTGCATAGGTATAATCAGGTTTTGATCTGAATTTTTAAGCCAGCTGTCACTCAAGCCTATAGCTTCTGTACCTACTACAATTGCTGCCGCATCAGTAAAATCAGCGTTCACATAATGCTCAGAAGCAGAAAGTGCAGCACAATATATTTTTATATTTTTTTCTTTCAGGTACCTCATAATTTCATCTGTCGTACCCATTGCAATTTGCTTGGTAAAAACACAACCGACACTAGATCTAATAATGTTAGGATTGTACAGGTCCGATTTTGGATTGGCAATGAGCACAGCATCTAAATTTGCTGCATCGGCAGTTCTTAGTAAAGCACCAATATTGCCTGGTTTTTCAGGAGCTTCTGCAACTAGAATTAGCGTATTATTTTTTATGAGGTCAATATCTTGTAACGAATGTGATTTTGCCTTTACAATAGCGATGATACCTTCTGTAGACTTTCGGTAGGCCAATTTTTCATAAACAGTTTTGGAGATTTGGATGATTGGTTTGTTATATTTTGAGTATTCAGTTGTTTGGTCACCAAGTTCGTAGCATACCAATACCGTCTCAATTTCGTAACCACCTTTTAAGGCCAAGCTTAACTCTCGTTCTCCCTCAATAACAAATAATCCGGTTTTCTTTCGATTACGAGATTTTTCAGTAAGCTGCAATACCTTTTTTACCAAGGGGTTTTGAAGACTTGAAATAATTTTTTGTTCCTCCACGGAATAAAAGTAGCCATTCCCGTAATTTTAGAGGATACTAATCGACAGAAATTGTAAATCACTTCTTATTATGAAATATTTTTCCCTGTTTTTATTCTCGCTGTTTATCATCTCTTGTAAGCAACAACCTAAAGAGGTACCACCGACTATGGATCAAGCCACAAAACAAGCAGTAGTTGTTAAGGCATATCCGGAAGTTCTTGAAAAGGTATTTGATGCCCATGGTGGACTCGATATTTGGAAAAAACAGCGTACCCTACAATATGATATTCCAAAGCCAAACAATACAGAGACCCATACAACGGATTTATGGTCTAGAAAAGATAAAGTGGCCAGCGAGCAGTTTACTATGGGTTTTGACGGACAACAACCGTGGTTATTAGACCCCAATACAAACTACAAGGGCAATGTAGAATTTTACCATAATTTGATGTTTTACTTTTATGCCATGCCTTTTGTTTTGGCCGATGATGGTATTGTTTATGGTAAAACTGACGACTTGGTTTTTGAAGGGATAAATTACCCTGGTGTTCGCATCAGTTATAATACGGGCGTGGGTACGTCTCCAAAAGACGAATACTTTATTCATTTTGATGCTAAAACCCATCAGATGGCTTGGTTGGGGTATACCGTAACGTACCGTAGCGGTGAAAAGTCAGATAATGTGAAATGGATTCGCTATAACGATTGGGCACCCGTAAATGGTTTGATACTGCCAAAATCAATCACTTGGTATAATTATGAAGGTCGCGAGATTAAAGATGCTAGAAACACCGTCAACTTTGAGAATATTTTAATCAAGGAAGTTTCATTACCAAATTCTTTCTATGCAAAACCAGAAGGAGCGGTTTATTGGACGAAGCCTGTAGAATAATAGTTCGCTTTTGCATCCAAAATTTATATGGGATACCTTTTAAATTAACGCTAGCCTTTGTTTACAGTGTTATTATTGATAAATTCTAATGTAATCCCTAAAATACTATTGTCTCAGACTAATGA
>CAYGUO010000019.1:0-26179 GCA_964353095.1 uncultured Flavobacteriaceae bacterium
TACTCCCATATGCAGTTATAGCTTGGTATGCATGGTGGTCAGACATGATGAAAATGATATTGGGTCGTTCTTTTGACTGAATTGCGGCTTTGTCTGCGCAAGAAAATGGACTACCGCAGAAAAGTGTAAAAAAAAGATATTTAGTCTGTTTTAATACTAACCCTTTAAGAATTGCTGGTTTCATTGCAAGAAGATATAAAATATTCCACTACCTCTTCCTCGAAATACAGTTGTATTGCTATTGGAGGAAAGAATTTTAAATAAAAAGGCATTCCTGTGAAATCCAGATATCAATTATTTACAAGCAAAAAGGGCTTTCTATATCAAATTCTTTTACATTTTGGATGTAACATTTTACCATTGTTGTATCAAAAGGGTCAAACAATTAAATAGTTAAAAAATGAGAGGATTTAAAAAGGCATTTCAAATTATAGTTCTATTTATATTCTTGGTAAGCTACGGGCAGCAAGAATCGTTTAAAGTCGACGTAAAGGGCAAAGGCAAACCTATTCTTTTGTTTCCTGGGTTTACTTGCACCGGAGCCGTTTGGGATGACTTGGTAAAACAGCTTGAAATAACCAACGAATGTCATGTTTTTACTTTTGCAGGCTTTGGCGGAGTACCAGCAATAGAAAAACCGTGGTTGCCAAAGATTAAGGTGGCGATTGAAGAGTATGTTTTGGAAAAAAACCTTGAAGAAGCTACCATTATAGGCCATAGTCTCGGAGGCACCTTGGCATTATGGTTAGCTTCAGAAGAAAAAAGCAAGTTTAAACAACTTATTGTTGTTGATGCCCTACCAGGAACCGGAGCGCTAATGATGCCAAATTATAAAAGCGAGAATATGGTGTATGATAACCCTTATAACAAACAGCTTTTGGAAATGGATAACCCTAGCTTTGAAAAAATGGCGATACAAATGGCCAATGGCATGGTTTTGAACAAGGAAAAACAAGTACAAATTGCAGCATGGATGGTACAAGCCGATCGAGAGACTTATGTTTACGGTTATACTGATTATTTGAAGCTAGATTTAAGAGAAACCATTTCTACTATTAAATCTCCTGTGTTGCTGTTAGCTGCTATTCAGCCTTATGGATTGGAAATGGCAAAAAACACGTATGACAAGCAATATAAAAATTTGAAAAATTATGAAATTGGGTTTGCTGAAGAATCTGCTCATTTTATCATGTACGATCAGCCTAAATGGTTTGTTGAGAAAGTAAAGGCATATTTGAAATAGGGAATGAATCAAAAGGAAAAACAGTTCAAGCAAGCTTATGATGCCAACTTTTCCAAAGTGATGAGGCTTTGTTTGGGCTATGTTGGAGGCAATCGTGAACAAGCAAAAGAATTGACACAAGAAGTGTTTGTTAAGGTTTGGGAAAGTCTTGATAAGTTCAGGGGTGAAAGCAATATCGGTACTTGGATTTATAGGATAGCAATAAATACATGTTTGGTTAGCATAAGAAAACATAAACGCATTGTAAAAAACTACGAAGTAGAAGAAGTACCCAACCTTGAAAGTGCAAACTCAGAGGTAGATAAGGAACAAATGCTCAGACAAATGTATGCTTGTATCAATAAACTTTCAGAAATAAATAGAGCCATCATATTGCTTGAGCTTGATAGCATACCACAAAAAACTATTGCTGAAATTATGGGACTTAAACATGAAGCTGCTAGAACACGAATTCATAGAATTAAAGGCGAACTCACTAAATGCGTAAAAAATGACAGATTTTAATAGCTTAAAGTCACAATGGCAAGGCCAAGAAGACGTAGCCCCAAAAGCAGAAGATTATCAGGAAATCACTTCAAAATTGAAAGACCTGAAGTACAAACAAAACATTACGGTGGCGGTATTGTTAAGCACTTTATTGATTCTTATTTTCTTTTTTGTGTACGTTTCGGCGTTTGATAATGCCTTGATGACCCTTGGTCTATCTTTAATGATTGGCAGCCTATTACTTCGTGTAGGTGTTGAGTATGAAAGTATTAGAAAATTAAAAGCTATAGAAACCTTCTTAGAGGTCAATAGTTTCAAATCAAAACTGGTTGCTTACTATAAAAGAAGGAAAAAAACCCATTACGTGATAGCACCAATCATTGTATTGACGTATAGCATCGGATTTGTGATAATGCTTCCCCTTTTTAAAGCGAACTTATCCAAAGGTTTTTACCTATATATAGTCATTTCAAGTATTTTGATTTTCTTGGTATTAGGGGGCTATATCATAAAACAGATAAAGCAAGAGCTCAAAGAACTTAAGGCATTACAGCAAATGGAATAATTAGTATGGGTTATTTCTTGGCACTAATTTTGGTTTTATATCTTTATCACCAATAAAATAAAAACAGATGAAAATTTTTACCTATACCGTTTTGGCCATGATTTTTTCTTTATCAGGATGTTCTTCACAAAAAAAATTGGTTGATAATCCCCCCTTTGAGTTAGGGCAGGCAACTTGTCAATCTTGGAAAGGTGGTCGTGCTGAAACAGGTTCGGGAATTAAGTTGGAAATACCTCTTTTAACTGAGAATATGGAAGAAATGAAAATGCAGCAAGCTTATTTTAGGGGGATGACAGCAGATGTAACGCTAAATTCCAATGAGGGTAAATGGATTGCCAAGGCAAATTTCATGAAGCCTAATTTAGAAAAGACAGATATGATTATGGATGCTGACCCGAAGGAAGAAGTAGGTAATCAAGCACCAATAATTGAGAAGTTTCCTTTTGAACTAAAGGCAGACCAATGTGTCATTAGCTATATGGACGGTGATAAGATCAAATACTTTATGATTGAAGGTGTTAAGGATAAAAAACCTTTAATTTACCAATAGATGTTGATAGGGTTCTTTTGAACCAAAGACGAGATTGACTACTTTTATGAAAACATACAGCCCCGAAGTTCAACTTCGGGGTTTCTTTTAAAAGCACTTTTTCATTTGAACCCGTTAAAAAAGCTTTTTCAACAAACAGCAATTTATGGTTTGGCTACTGTTTTGCCAAGAGTACTTTCAGTAGTATTGGTCAGATTGTATACCACTGTTTTCGAGAATGCCTCAGGTTATGGGGAGTATGTAAAAATCTATGCATGGATAGCCATTTTTAATGTAGTGCTTGCTTATGGAATGGAAACCGCCTTTTTTCGTTTTTACAATGAAAGAAAACATAAGGCCAATGTAGTCTCAACGGCACTTATTTCATTGATAGGCACTTCGCTTTTATTTCTGGTGTTTTCATTGCTGGTACGAAACGACATATCAGAACTCACCAATATTGATGCTGATTTTATTGGATATGCCGCAACAATTTTGGTTTTAGATGCGCTAGTGATCATACCCTTTGCCATGTTGCGTGCCAATGCTAAACCTATGCGCTATGCGATACTAAAAATCGTTAATGTCGCTATCAATTTGGGCTTAAACGTTTTTTTCTTACTGGTGCTGCCAAGAATAGCAACAGGGGAAACTGATGGGTTCTGGGCTGAGTTGTACAAGCCGAATTTTGAAATCCCATATATCTTTATATCTAATGTTGTGGCAAGTGCATTGACGCTGCTCTTCTTTTTACCTACCTACATCAAAACCAAATATAAATTTGATGTTGCTTTGTGGAGGTCGATGCTAAAGTATGCAGGTCCAATCCTTATTGCGGGCATTGCTTTTACCATTAATGAAGTGGTCGATAAGATTTTTTTAGCGAACATGGTCTCAGAAGAGGTGGCGGGTATATATGGTGCCTGTTACAAATTAGCTTTGTTTATGACCTTGTTCGGTACCGCATTTAGAATGGGTGTGGAGCCCTTTTTCTTTAGTCATGCAAAATCAGAAAATGCACAAAAAACCTATGCACAGATCACCAATTATTTTGTCATACTCGGTAGTATCATACTACTGGTGGTAGTCGTTTTTATTGATTTATTGGCGCAGCTCCTTTTAGGAAATCAAACTTATTTTCAGGCTTTAGATATTGTCCCTATAGTTTTATTAGCAAGTTTTTGCCTTGGTATTTATCATAACCTTTCCGTTTGGTATAAAATCACGGATAGAACAAAGTTCGGTGCTTATATCTCTTCAATTGGGGCGATTTTAACCATCATCATCAATATGGTCTTTATTCCAAAGATTGGTTATATGGCCTCGGCAATAGCTACTTTGGCTGCTTATGGAAGTATGATGTGTCTGTCGTATTATTTCGGAAAAAAATACTATCCAATTCCTTATAATATGAGAAAAATACTATTCTATAGTGGAATTTCCATTGTGTTCTCGGTACTATCATTCTATGTTTTTGACCGAAATTTAATCGCGGGCAGCCTGTTGCTTTTAGTATTTTTGGGACTGATTTACAAATTGGAAGGAGATAAACTAAAAACCATATTCTTAAAGCGTGGAAATTAACATCATAAACAAATCGAAACATCCACTACCGCATTACGAAACCAATGCTTCGGCGGGGATGGATTTAAGAGCCAATATTTCAGAATCCATTACGTTAAAACCTTTAGAAAGAACCATTGTTAAAACGGGATTATTCATTGAATTACCGATTGGTTTTGAAGCACAAGTTAGACCAAGAAGTGGTCTTGCCGCTAAAAAAGGGATTACGGTACTCAATGCGCCAGGAACAGTAGATGCTGATTACAGAGGCGAAATAGGTGTTATACTTGTAAATCTATCTAATGAGGACTTTATCATAGAAGATGGTGAGCGTGTTGCACAATTGGTCATCGCTAAACATGAACGTGCAGATTGGAATGAAGTAACGGTATTGTCTGAGACCTCTCGTGGTGAAGGTGGCTTTGGTTCGACAGGCACTAAGTGATGGAAGGTCAGGTTGAGCGCAGTCGAAACCTAAATTAAAAATAAATACTAACTAAAAGATACCTGCGTACGCAGTCAATTTTATGAAAATAATAGTCCCAATGGCCGGTCGCGGCTCAAGATTACGTCCACACAGTTTAACGGTTCCAAAACCATTGATTCCTGTTGCAGGTAAACCTATTGTTCACCGTTTGGTGAGTGACATAGCTAAGGTGTTAGGTGAACCCATAGAAGAAATTGCTTTTATTTTGGGTGACCCCGCGTTCTTTGGCGATGATGTAGTAACTAGTTTGCAACGCTTGGCGGAAGGTTTGGGAGCCAAAGCTTCGATTTATCGTCAAGACGAACCTTTGGGTACAGGTCACGCTATTATGAGTGCTGAACCTTCATTAAGTGGACCAGCGGTAATTGCTTACGCTGACACCTTGATTCGAGCAGAATTTAACCTTGATAAAGAAGCCGATAGTGTTATTTGGGTAAAACAAGTAGACCAGCCAGAAGCTTTTGGCGTTGTAAAATTAAATGATGCCAATGAAATTGTGGAACTCGTAGAAAAGCCAGAAGAATTTGTGTCAGATTTGGCCGTTATCGGAATCTATTACTTTAAAGATGTTGGTGCACTTAAAAAAGAGCTTCAATACGTGTTGGACAACAATGTCATCAATGGTGGAGAATACCAGATTAATGATGGTATTAAGCGTATGATGGCAGATGGCAAGAAATTTGTTACCGGTCAAGTTGATGAGTGGATGGATTGCGGCAATAAAAAAGTGACTGTTGAAACAAATCAACGCATGTTGGGCTTTTTAGAGAAAGATGGTGAAAACATGGTTGCTCCCTCTGTTAAAAAGGAGAACGCTAATATTATTCAGCCTTGTTTTATTGGTGAGAATGTGGTTTTGAAAAACACGACTGTTGGGCCCTATGTATCTATCGGGGCAGATACCGTAATCGAAGATTCAACCGTTAAAAATAGCATAATCCAAAGCCATACTACTATCAAAAATGCTAATTTGGATAACGCTATGATTGGTAATCACGTAAAATACAACGGTAATTTTGAAACCATTAGTATTGGTGATTACTCCGTTTTGGAGTAAAGTAAATCAATTTGTCATCCTGAGCGCAGTCGAAGGGTAATAGTATTTATGAAGAACATATTCTTTTGTTTAAGATTTATTTTGATGTGTATTTGCACGTTACCAATCGCCTACGCCCAAGAAGAACCTGATAAAACCATTGAAGTAGAAGAAAGTGCTGAGGTTTTTCTAGAAGAATATACCGATGAGTTTCAAGAAGCATTTTTTGAGGCACTCAAACAAAAAGGCATTCAAAATTACGATAGAGCGGTCAATCTGCTATTGGAATGTAAGTTGTTAGATGCGGATAATGTGGTTGTAGATCATGAGTTGGCCAAAACCTATCTTTTAGATAAAAAGTATGTTTCAGCACAACAGTATGCCGTAGCAGCGCTGATTTCTGAGCCAGATAATTATTGGTATTTAGATACCCTAACGACAATTTTAGATAAACAATCCAACACCTTGGACGCTGTTAAGAACACCATCCCGTTTGAAGATAAAGGCTTACAAAAGAATTTGGCGCTGATATACTATAAGCAAAAAAAATATAATGACGCGTTAGTTGTACTTAAAGGACTATCTAAATCAGATTTTAAACAAGAACTGACTTTAAAAATTGAAGATTCCATTGGTCGGGCAAAGACAAACACTGTAGTCAAGAGTACTGGTTTCATAGTAACAAACGATGACCCTGTAAGGGCCTTAGAACTAAACCTTGAGCAACAATTAAAATTAGGGCAATATAGAATGGTTGAACAGCGCGCCAAAGAAGCGGTGGAACTTTACCCCTTGCAACCCTATTTTTATTATGCTTACGGACGATCCCTACATAAAAACAATAAGAATAGTCAAGCCATTGACGTGTTGGAATCTTCTTTAGATTATCTATTTGATAACACCTCTTTGGCCAATAAAATATATCAAGCTTTAGCAGATGCCTACAATAAGGCAAGTAATTTTTCTAAGGCAAATGAGTACCTTCGTAAGATAAAACCCGGATTTTAATATGTTGAGCTTTCCCAAATACGGTAAACTAGTTTTTCTTGTTATACTGGTCGTACTATCCTCATGTAAGTCGACCAAAAAAATTGCTTCGGGTACTATTGATAATACCATATCGGCAAAAAAAATCATTCAAAACCATTATCAGAACCAAATTGATTTTAAGACCATAAGCGGCAAGGTTAAAATTGACTATTCTGATGGTGAATCTTCGCAAGGTGTAAACGTTAGCTTACGAATCAAAAAAGATGAGGTAATCTGGATTAGCGCACTTCTGGGTATTGTAAAAGCACATATTACCCCACAACGGGTTTCTTTTTACAATAAATTAAATAATGAATATTTTGATGGGGATTTTAGTTATTTAAGTTCGATTTTAGGAACTGAAGTTGATTTTACAAAACTGCAAAACCTCTTAATTGGCAATGCAGTGTTAGATTTGAGAGAAGATAAATATGTGGTATTAAATGGAGATGGGGCCTACGGACTAAAACCAAAAAGTCAAAATGAACTTTATAAAATTCTATTTTTTCTTGAACCAAAAAACTTCAAGATTGCTAATCAAGAGCTTTCTCAACCCTGGAAAAATCGATTTTTGAAGATGAAATATGCTTATCAAGAGGTTGGGAATAAAGTTATGCCAAACACAGTTGATATTGAGGCTATTACTGATGGTAGGGTGAACACTATAGCATTGGATTATAGGAATATTGAGTTTGATAGGGACCTGAATTTTCCATATAAAATACCGAAAGGTTTTAAAGAAATAGTGTTGAAGTAATACAATGGGTAAAGCACGATATCATATTGTTTCTCTAATGGTGCTACTGTTGGTTTTTACCAATGTGTCAGCACAAACCACGGAACAAAAAGCTTTGGAGGCAAAGCGTAATCGGCTTCAAAAAGAGATTACGGAGATGAACAGGCTGCTGTTTGCCAAAAAGAAGGAGAAAGGGAATGTATTGGACCAGATGGAGGCCGTAGATCGTAAAATAAACGTTAGTCAAGAGCTTATAAGGGTTACCAACCAACAAGCAAATTTACTCAATCGTCAAATCAATGCAAATGTCAGAAGCATCGGTAAATTAAGAGAAGATCTAGCATTACTGAAAACGGATTATGCAGCCCTGATTCAAAAATCATATCAGAATAAGTCAAACGAAAATAGGCTGATGTTCCTGCTATCGTCGCAAAACTTCTTTCAAGCTTTTAAGCGCATGCAGTATATGAAGCAGTACGGGAAGTATAGAAAGCGGCAAGGAGAAGAAATTACCAGGAAGACCCAAAGCTTGGCAAAACGGAACCAAGATTTGGTCACACAACGTAAGGTAAAAGATCTTTTGATTGCGGAAAATACCAAAGTCAAAAATCAGTTGTATAAGGAAATTACAAGTCAAAAAGAGCTCTTAAAAAGTATTCGGCGCAATGAAAGCACCTACGTAGCTGCGATTGATGAGAAGAAAAAAGAAACGCGCAGAATTGATAGACAGATTGAAAAGCTACTGCGAAGCGCCATAGCAAGTTCTAACAAAAAATCTGGGAACAAAAGTGCAACAAAATTCGCCTTAACCCCGGAAGCCAAACTAATAGCCACTAATTTTTCTTCGAATAAAGGAAAACTGATTTGGCCTGTTGAAAAGGGAATAAAAAGTCAAGGTTTTGGGGTTTATGCAGATAAGGTATATCCAGGTATTAAACATGAGAATAATGGTGTCATCATTGCCACAGATAAAGGTGCTCAGGCACGTGCCATCTTTGAGGGAGAAGTAATTACAATTTTTACCAACAAAATGGGGGTAAAAGGGGTCTACCTAAGACACGGAAATTACATCAGTATGTACTATAACCTTGCTAAAATATACGTAGAGAAAGGAGATAAGGTCGCGGCTAAAGAAATGCTAGGCGAAGTATATACCAATCGGTTTGACGGTGCTACAACGCTTAAATTCTATTTATATCAAGACACCCAAAAATTAAATCCGGAGGACTGGATTTATCAATTATAACTTTATTCTCCCATAAACAAAGCACGCAATTCAGTTGCCTCAGTGGGCTTCATTTTTCCGGCTAGCACCAAACTCAATTGCTTTCTTCGCAGCGCCGCTGCAAAACGCTCTTTCTCCAAATCAGATTCTGGTTCCAAAGAAGGTACTTCTGTAGGAATTCCGGTTTCATCAACAGCTACAAACGTATAAATAGCTTCATTCGCCTTGGTGCGTTCACCAGTAAAACGATCTTCCATCCAAACATCAATAAAAATTTCCATAGATGTTCTAAAAGCCCTTGAAACAGCTGCTTCAACGGTAACTACACTGCCTAATGGGACAGAACGGTTAAAAGCAACATGATTGACTGATGCCGTAACGGTAATTCTTCTGCTATGGCGTCTTGCAGCAATACTGGCTGCTCTATCCATTCTAGCCAATAATTCCCCTCCAAAAAGATTGTTTAAAGGGTTGGTCTCACTCGGTAAAACCATATCGGTCATAATGGTTCTTGAATCATTGGGTGTTTTAGGGCTCATAAGTACTATTTGAAACAAAGATAGGTTGCTGTTTATGATAAAAAAACAGCAAAGGGTTTAAATTCGAGGAATTAGCGGCTGTCTATTTCTCGGAAAGAATCCAAACGTCAGGCGAAATAGTTCTTTTGATCGTTCTGTAAAGCTTTAGGGCTTCTCTGTTGTCACTAAAACTGGAATAGGCAACTTGATGCAGCCCAAATCTATTCGCTCCAATATATTTAGCGTTATAGCCTTGTCGCTGTAATTGCTGGACTTTTTTATCGGCATTGCCCTTAATCCTAAAAGCACCGGCAATAACATGATGTTGCGGACCTTCCGCTACTTCTTCTTTAGTGACATTTAAAGATAATGAAGGCAGTTCCATTGGGGCACTATCAAAAAAAGTTGCTTCCTGTATATGTTTTGAAACCTGTTCTTGTGCATTTTGCTCAACAACCAAAAGACTTTTTTGATTTTGATTGTAAAAATGATAACTACTTACCCCTAAAGAAACTAACAAAAGGCCTATGGCAGCTACTTTTAACAATGGTCTAAAAGCGGACTCTTCCCTTTTTTCAGGAGTAATGATAAAAGGGATACGCTCTTCCAGTTCTTCAACTTCTTCTTTTAAAACCTCACGAACCAATGGTGCTGCTGAAAAGGAGGAAAGGCCAAAAGAAGAAGTTAGATAATTAACTTTTTCTTCTGGTTGAAACTGAATTTTATGCTCAGAATTTAAGGATAGCTTTCCAATGCCGAACAACTCAATGGTTTCCCCATTTTGCAAAGTTTCTTTCCATTGTGCTGAAGTGTGGGTCACTTCTTCCAATAAATCTTCATACGAAAGTTGTTTTGCTTTTGAAATATAAGAGACCAGAAGCCCATCATTCCTTGAAAGCTGTTCATTGAACGATATTACTTTTGTGGGAGGATATAAAGTGTTCGCAGTAGTATCAAGTCTCGCAGAAGCGGTATGCGCTAAAAAAGCACCAAAACCGGGCATTACTACACAATTGTAACGATATAGTAATTCTTCAATATATTGCTCTACTCGCATAAGAGCAAATATTACAAAATTTGGGCTAGCACAAAATACCCTAGATAACTTTTTATTAACATTCTAATTTATGTATTTTGTGAAAAACTCTAGTTATAGAATTGGATGTCTGAGAATGAACTTATTGCCTTACTTAGATTACAACGCATTCCAAATATTGGTGACGTCATTGCAAAGAAATTATTGGACAGATGTGGGGATGCTCAAGCTGTTTTTAAGGAAAAAAAGCAACAGCTACTGAAAATAGACGGTATTGGCACCGCTACCATTAGTGGCTTATATGATACGGAACACCTGGATGCTGCTGAAAAAGAACTTCGGTATATCCAAGAGAATGGGATTAAGTACTGTTATTTTTTAGAAGATAGTTATCCCAGCCGTTTGCGGCATTGTATTGACAGTCCTATCCTACTATTCCAATCTGGCACTATTGATTTACAAAATAAAAAAATAATCAGTGTAGTAGGTACTCGTAACATAACCAGCTATGGTCAAGCTTTTTGCGAAACATTTATTGAAGAAATCGCTCCTTTAGACCCTGTCATCGTAAGCGGTTTTGCTTATGGTGTTGATATTACCGTTCAACGCGCCGCAATGGAGCAAGGCCTGCAGACTATTGGATGTTTAGCGCACGGTTTGAACCAAATTTACCCTAAAGTGCATAAGAAGTACGTTTCTGAAATAGAGAAAAATGGAGGATTTTTCACTGAATTCTGGAGTACCAGTAATCCTGAACGGGAGAATTTTTTAAAACGAAACCGAATTATAGCAGGACTTAGTGAGGCAACCATTGTCGTAGAATCTGCTGAAAAAGGAGGTAGTTTGGTCACTGCGGATATCGCGCATGGATATCATCGTGATGTTTTCGCAGTACCGGGCAGAGCAACGGACAAATATAGTCTGGGATGCAATAATCTCATTAAACAACAAAAGGGACAACTACTTACTTCAGCAGCTGATTTAATCTATTTGTTGGGTTGGCAACTCGATGAAAAGAAAAAAACCCCAGTTCAAAAACAGCTGTTTGTGGAACTTGATGACACAGAACAGTCTATCTACTCTTACTTACAACTAAACGGCAAACAGGTACTGGACACCGTGGCTTTAGACTGTAATTTGCCAATTTTTAAAGTTTCTGCTATGCTGTTGAATATGGAGATGAAAGGGGTGATTCGTCCGTTGCCCGGTAAGTTGTTTGAGGCGATTTGAACATATAGGAATGGTTAAATACACCTTATCGATATAGCTGAGACAGAAAGGGTTTTCTATTTTAAAACGGTTTTAATCTATTGTATCAATTGTTTTATCCTTGTTTTTTATAAAAACGGCATCCGTGGCTGTTAGAATTCTTGGTTTTAAGGATTTTATAAAAGTTGAAATATCGATTAAAGACAAGAAGTTGCAATTAGATAAAAATCAGCCAATTTCTATGGTTTATGAAAAAGCATTTATTCCTTTTTAAATACCAAAATCACAGGTGAAAGGTATAACTATAAAGGGAGGCTTTTAATACCCAAGTTTCTCCCTTACCCTAGCTAAAACTTCATCAGCTACTTTTTTAGCCTTTCCAGCACCAAGTGCCAAAGCAGCATCAATTTCATCAAGATGATTGATATAATAGTCAAACTTTTCACGAGGCTCTTCAAATTTTTTGGTAATAGACTCATACAAGGCTTGCTTGGCATGACCATAACCATAATTACCTGCAAGATAATTGGCACTCATTTCTTCAATTTCCTCTTGTGAGGCCAAAAGCTTGTAAAGGGCAAAAACATTATCATTGGTGGGGTCTTTAGGTTCCTCCATTGGAGTGCTGTCGGTAACGACACCCATAAGTTGTTTTCTTAGTTTTTTATCAGTTTGGAACAAATTAATCGTGTTCCCTTTACTCTTACTCATTTTTGCGCCATCAGTACCGGGAACGTACATGGTACTCTCTTGTAATTTGGCACTGGGCATCACAAAAGTGTCTCCAAAAACATGATGAAACCTCGCGGCAACATCGCGTGTCATTTCTAAATGTTGTGATTGGTCTTTACCAACGGGTACAATTTCTGCATCATAAAGTAAAATATCTGCAGCCATTAACATAGGGTAACTGAACAGTCCGGCATTTACATCTTCTAATCGGTCTGCCTTATCTTTAAAAGAATGCGCAAGGGTTAACCGTTGGTATGGAAAAAAACAGCTTAAATACCAGGCAAGTTCTGTTACCTGCGGTACATCACTCTGGCGGTAGAACACGGTTTTTTCAATATCCAGACCAAAAGCTAGCCAGGTGGCTGCGGTAGCATAGGTATTGTTTCTAAGTTCGTTCCCATTTTTTATTTGGGTTAGGGAATGCATATCTGCAATAAAGAGAAATGATTCATTTTCAGGATTTTGAGCCATTTCAATCGCTGGAACAATGGCTCCTAAAATATTTCCTAAATGTGGGACACCAGTGCTCTGTATGCCTGTTAAAATTCTTGCCATGCTATTATTTTCAACCGTAAATGTAACAATCCAGATTTTATAAAAAAAGAAACCTAAATTGATACCGTTGTTTTTTGAAAATTCTACTTTTGAAGCGTGTCTAAATTTATCAAGCATATTGGTTACACTATGTATAGAATCTGGTTTTATGTGCTAGTTGCAGTGCCTATAGTCGTATTCTTTCCCTTTTTACTGATAACCACGCTTTCCGCTAAAACCTATCCTCAATTTTTTTGGTTGGCCCGTAACCTTTGGGCTAAGACCATTTTATATGGAATGGGCTGTTTTCCTAAAGTTGTTTGGAATGAACCCCTTGTAAGTGGTAAAAGCTATATGTTGGTCGCCAATCATACAAGCATGTTGGATATTATGCTTATGTTATATGTAAGTAAAAACCCCTTTGTTTTTGTTGGAAAGAAAGAGCTTGCTAAAATTCCTCTTTTTGGTTTTTTTTATAAGAGAGTATGCATTCTAGTAGATAGAAAAGACCCAAAAAGCCGCATAGCGGTGTACCGAAGCGTACAAGAAAGACTAAGAAGGGGACTAAGTATTTGTATTTTTCCAGAAGGGGGCGTTCCAGAAGAACATATTATGTTAGATAGTTTTAAAGATGGTGCATTTAGAATGGCCATTGCCCATAATATACCGGTCGTCCCTATGACTTTTTTGGATTGTAAAAAACGATTTTCATGGACTTTTTTTAGTGGAGGCCCAGGAAAATTAAGGGTAAAAGTGAATGTATTTGTAGATACCCAAATGTTAGGTTCTGAAGATACTTCTACACTTAGAGAAGAAATTAGAGCCACTATTTTAAACGATTTAGAGAGCAAAAACTAGCCAAACGCACTTCCACCAGCAGACTAATACACGTTCTAAAATCTAAAATTAATACCACTGTACACGCCAACGGTATAGGGTCTAAACTGACCAGCAGTTTCTGAAAAGGTGTTGAGTTGATATTTGAAAATAGGTTCAACATTAAATTGAATATTCGGTGAAAACTGATAGTTGAACCCCAACCCAATATTGGTGCTAAAATTGACATCGTTAACATTGTTGGCTGCCCCCATTTGAGTTACCAATCCTTCAGATTCCAGCGAAACGGCATTATCAACTAAGAACAAAGAACTAATTCCGCCAATGATGTTTACACCAAATTTATTATCCAAAACAGCATAATTTAACTCAAAAGGCACTTCTAGGTACCCCATTTGTTGCACCATACGACCTTCCAAGGAACTTGTAGTAGCACTGGAAAATTCTGAAGTGCTATTTGCAGTGGCATCACTAACCCTAGATTTGCTTTGAACGACCAAGTTTCTTGAACTAGGTGAGTAGTCAATATTATCTATTAAAGCATTGGTAGACGATTGTAGAGAGGAAGAAAAAATAACCTCATTGGTATCATAACCATAATCTACTTTATGAACCCCCGAACGAATACTCAGCCTTTTACTAACCTCATAAGAAACAATTACACCATAGCTTAAATTTAAATTTCCAGATTTTGAATTTGGCGCAAAATTAGAGTGTATGGGAGAGCCTTGGCCAACTGCATCAAAAAACACAGGAGCTACTGCTGGGCCCATGGCCCATCTATTTTCAGGGCTATCTTCAAAGGTTTCTTCCGAAGCGTTTTCTTGCTCTTTTATTGCTTCAAATATTGATTTTTTTTCCTTTTGTTTTTCGTCAACCTGGGCAACGGTCTCTTCGCTTGAACCTTTTTTGGTACTAGCGGCCTCCTTTTCTAATATGGATTTTACCTTAGTATCAATATCGTTTTTTGCTAAGGCCGTTTCAGCTGCTTGAATCGTTTTTTTCTTGTCAACAGCAGGCTCCTTTTTTGAACCATCAGTCTCGGCAACTTGAATAGGTTCTTTACCTATAGATGCATTGGTTTTCTTTAGTGATTGTTGTTTGTCGCCTTCTCTGCCTGAGTCAATTCCACGGTTGTTTTGAGCTACTTGAGTTCGCTTGGAGACTTGTCTTATCCCGGCATTATTAGTTATAGGAGGCTGATTTGAGTCAGAGGCATCTTCCAAATTATCAACGTCGCTTTTATTGCTGCGCTCAGTGGTTATTTGAGGGGTATTCAGTCGTATTTTGTCCAGCAATATGGAATCGTTAACAAGCCCATCTTTACTTTTAGTCTTAGATGGGTTTTCAGTATTGGTTATTTTGGGTTCAAGAAGGTCGGAATTATCTTGTAAGGGGTTGAACACATAAAATAAAACAGCCAACAACGCCGCAACGCCGCCTAACTGCCACCAGATGGGTACGATTCTTTTTTTCTTTTTCTTATCCAAAGAAGCTTCTATGGCCTCCCAGACTTTTTCGTCAGGAGTTTCATCAAAGTCCGAGAACTTTTTTTGAAACAATTTATCTAAATTATTTTTTTCCATACTTAATTAATTAAGCAATGTTTATGTTTTCTTTTTCTATTTTTTCTTTTAAAATCATTCTAGCCCTTGCTAGGTTTGATTTTGAGGTGCCCGTTGAGGTGCCCAACATTTCACTTATCTCTTTATGGGAATAACCATCCATAACATAAAGGTTAAACGTGAGTCGGTACTTATTGGGCAATTCTTGAATGTAGCCCAAGAGTAGCTTTAAGCTTATATCTGGTTGTTCGTGGTTGATGTCAACAATAGTGTCCCCAAAATTTTCAGACACCACTTCTAAGCGCCGTTCTTTTCTATATTTCTGGAGCACTGTATTAACGGTCACCCTTTTTATCCAACCTTCAAAAGAACCCTTGTGCTTAAATTGCCCTATTTTATCATAAATGGTCATAAAACTATCATGCAGGTTATCCTCAGCCTCACTTTTATTGCGCGAGTACTTCAAGCACAATCCAAAAAGCACACCGGAATATTTCCGATAAAGCTCTTCTTGTGCTTTACGTTGTCCTTTTTTACAGTTGTTTATGAGCTCATCAAGACTCAAAATCGTTGGTTAGGTTTAAAATGTATTAGAAATTAATTGATTCCTTCTGGCTTTACAGGCACTACGTATTCAAGATATTGTTCTTCACCTGAAGCGTTTTCACCTGTGTAAAAACGAAAAGTATACACGCCTATCTCTAGTGCTATAAAGTCAAAACTAGCAATCACTTCATCATTGGTAGCTTCACAATCTTCTTGTGTTAATTTGGAGCCTATGGCATACATCTTTCTAGTATTGATGGTTCCAGCGGTTACATCAAAACGGTGAAAGAACGTGCAAGAATCGGGTCTTCTGTAAGTGACTTCTATATTGTGGGATTCATTTTGATTAAATGCCTCCGGCATTGCCACAGAAACCACCTCAAGTGCAGTAAACTGAAAATTTTCTTCAGATTCAACCTCACAACCACAAATGGCAAAGAAAAATAGTAAAGCAAAAAAAGGAACGAACTTCTTTCTCATAATTTTTCATACTTAAAGCATAGATGTAATTATAACGCTAGGGTTGCGTTTTTAGGGCTTTAATGAAAATAAAAATGGAAAAATTAATCTCTTACCGCGTTGATTGCTTCTTTGATTTTTTCTTCAAGTTCCTCTGAAAGTTCAGGATTATCTTCTAACAGGCTTTTTACGGCATCTCTACCTTGGCCCAATTTGGTATCGCCATAGCTGAACCATGAACCGCTTTTCTTTACAATTTCATAAGCAACGCCAAGGTCAAGAACCTCGCCAACTTTTGAAATTCCTTCGCCATACATGATATCAAATTCGGCAGTTCTAAAGGGAGGGGCTACTTTGTTTTTCACCACTTTCACCCGAGTTTTGTTTCCTAAAACGGCACCATCAGTGTTTTTAATTTGAGTAGATCTGCGGATATCAAGCCGAACCGATGCATAGAATTTTAGGGCATTACCACCTGTTGTAGTTTCTGGATTACCGAACATAACCCCAATTTTTTCACGTAATTGGTTAATGAATATGACAGTACAATTGGTTTTACTGATAGACCCGGTTAGTTTCCGAAGTGCTTGAGACATTAAACGGGCATGAAGGCCCATTTTAGAATCACCCATTTCTCCTTCAATCTCACTTTTTGGAGTAAGTGCCGCCACAGAATCTATTACTACGATATCAATAGCACCTGATCTAATTAAATTGTCGGCAATTTCTAGAGCCTGCTCTCCATTATCTGGTTGGGAGATGATTAAGTTATCAATATCAACACCCAGTTTTTGAGCATAAAAACGATCAAAAGCATGTTCTGCATCAATAAAAGCAGCAATACCGCCATTTTTTTGAGCTTGCGCCATAGCATGTAAGGTCAAGGTAGTCTTACCTGAAGATTCTGGCCCATAAATTTCAATCACACGGCCTCTTGGATAGCCACCTACCCCTAAAGCAAGGTCAAGCCCCAATGATCCAGAAGAAATCACTTCAACATCTTCAAATACGCTGTCCCCCATTTTCATTACGGCACCTTTGCCATACGTTTTGTCAAGTTTATCTAGGGTTAGTTTTAGTGCTTTTAGCTTTGCTTCGTTCTCGTTGCTCATGATTAAAAAAAATTAGACGACTAAAATACTATTTCTTTGGCATTTTTAAAGGGCAACGCAACCTTTAATAAAATAAACATCTTAAACATGACTAATTCAAATACATGCAAAGCTTTTTAGTAAGCTTTTAAGACCGCTCGGTACAGTTTAATCTATGAAAAAGAGAACTAGTGGTCAAAAGGCATCCTTCCTTAAGGATGCCTTTTTATTTATTAGTATTATTTTTGCACTACAGTAAAGAACAAACTTTCGGTAACCTAAATTATTGGTATAGCATGCAACTGTACAATACATTAAGTGCGAAAGAGAGAGAACAGCTCATTGAAGAAGCAGGTAAAGAACGCCTGACCATCTCTTTCTACAAATATGCGCACATCAAAAACACACAAATTTTTAGAAATCATCTTTTTATTCACTGGAATGAAATAGATGTTTTAGGCCGCATTTATGTAGCTAAAGAGGGCATTAATGCACAACTATCGGTTCCAGCAGATAATTTTGATGCGTTTAAATCACATTTGGATAGTATTTCTTTTTTGGAAAACGTGCGTTTGAATGTTGCCATTGAGCAAGACAACAAATCTTTTCTAAAACTTAAGGTTAAGATTAGAAATAAAATTGTGGCAGATGGTTTAAATGATGACACCTTTGATGTAACCGACAAAGGCATTCATGTCAATGCCCAAAAATTCAATGCCCTTATTGAAGACCCAGAGACGCTTTTGGTCGATATGCGCAATCATTACGAAAGCGAAATAGGTCATTTTAAAAATGCCATTACCCCAGATGTAGATACATTTCGGGATTCGTTGGATATTATTGAAGAAAACTTGGCAGATTTCAAAGAAGATAAAAAGTTGGTAATGTACTGCACTGGTGGCATCCGGTGCGAAAAAGCAAGTGCCTATTACAAGCACAAAGGGTTTAAAAAAGTATATCAACTAGAAGGCGGCATCATAGAGTACACGCGTCAAGTAAATGCCAAAAATCTTGAAAATAAATTCTTGGGCAAAAATTTTGTTTTTGACCACCGTAGGGGTGAGCGCATTTCTGATGATGTAATCGCTAATTGCCATCAATGCGGAAACCCCTGTGATACCCACGTTAACTGTGCCAATGAAGCCTGTCATTTGCTTTTTATTCAATGTGAAGATTGTGCAAAAACGATGAATGATTGCTGTTCAGATAGTTGTAAAGAAATTCATGGGATGCCCTTTGAAGAACAGAAAAAATTGAGAAAGGGAAAGCATGCCAGTAATAAAATATTTAAAAAGGGCAGGTCAGAAGTGCTAAAGTTCAAAAAGTAACATTTAGCGACAACTTAAATTATGCTATCTTTACTTTTGAGTTAAATATGAACCCTATTTAAGGATTTTGTCATAAACATTCTCCTTAATTCAAGATATAAAATATGGGATGTAGCAGTTGTTCAACTGATAAAGGGGGACAACCGCGTGGATGCAAGAACAATGGAACTTGCGGCACAGATGGTTGTAACAAGCTTACGGTTTTCGATTGGCTTTCGAACATGTCGCTTCCAAATGGTCAAAAACCATTTGATTGTGTAGAAGTCCGTTTTAAAAATAGTAGAAAAGAATTTTTTAGGAATACGGAAAACCTTTCCCTTTCCATTGGCGATGTGGTGGCTACCCAGGCAAAATCTGGTCATGACGTTGGAATGGTTACATTGACCGGAGAATTGGTCAAAGTACAAATGAGGAAGAAAAAAGCTGCCACAGATGATTTGGCCCTTCCTAAAATTTATAGAAAAGCCTCGCAACGAGATATTGATATTTGGCAAAAATGTCGAGATAAAGAGGAAGAAATCAAGAAGCGTTCTAGAGAAATAGCGATATCACTTAAGTTACAAATGAAACTTAGTGATGTTGAGTTTCAGGGCGATGGTTCCAAAGCTACTTTTTATTATACTGCCGAAGACAGGGTAGATTTTAGGCAATTGATCAAAGACATGGCCAAGGCATTTAGTATTCGTATTGAAATGCGTCAAATAGGGTATCGTCAAGAAGCCCAAAGATTGGGAGGTATTGGTTCGTGCGGACGAGAGCTTTGTTGTTCAACTTGGTTATCAGATTTTAGATCAGTAAGCACTGCATCCGCCAGATATCAACAATTGGCTTTAAATCCACAAAAGTTGGCCGGACAATGCGGTAAATTAAAGTGTTGTTTAAACTATGAGTTGGATATGTATCTGGAAGCATTGAAAGATTTTCCTTCTCAAGAAACCAAGCTTCAAACGGAAAAAGGGATTGCCTTTTGTCAAAAGACCGATATTTTTAAAGAAATGCTCTGGTTTTCATATAAGAACGAACCTGCAAATTGGCATGCCTTACATAAGGATCAGGTCTTAGAAATTATAGAATTAAATAAAGATAAAAAGAAGCCTGCCAGTTTAGAAATGTACATAGTGGATATGGTTTCTGAAGAAAAACTGGTCTTTGAAAATGTTGTTGGCCAAGACAGCTTAAACCGTTTTGATAAACCCAATCACAGAAAAAACAAAAGGAAGAATAAAAAGCGTAGGCCCAATAAAAATAACAAGCAAAAGGTCAATAATGGTTAGGTATCCTATCATCTTAATTTTGGCTTTTTTTATTCAATCTTGTAAACAAGAAAACCTGGTATATGCTGATTATCAGAATCTCAACAATGGATTTTGGAGAGCAAATGACACAATACGGTTTAGCTTTTCTGAAATAGACACCTTAAGCCAGCACAATATCTTTATCAACATCAGAAATAATGGTGATTATAAATTCAGCAATATTTTTTTAATTGCAGAATTTGGTTTTCCTGAAGGAGAAACGGTGATAGATACTTTAGAATACGAGATGGCGTTGCCAGACGGAACATGGCTTGGCAAAGGAAGGGGCAGTGTTAAAGAAAGTAAATTCTGGTTTAGGGAAAACATCGTTTTTCCAGATTCTGGCGTATATAGTTTTAAAGTTTCCCATGCTATGCGTGAGAATGGCGAAGTAGATGGGGTGCAAGAATTAAAAGGTATTACAGACGTTGGTCTACAAATCGAAAAAAGACAATAACCCTAATGGCACAGGTTAAAAAGAAACAAAAAAACAGATTTTTTAGATTTATCAAGTGGTTTTGGATGCTTTTTGGCCTAGGGCTACTTTCCGTATTCATGCTTTTTTTATTGGCCTCTTGGGGCGCATTTGGAGATTTGCCCACATTTGAGTCTTTAGAGAACCCACAGACCAATTTAGCTACTGAATTCATTTCTGCTGATGGCGCTACTTTAGGTAAACTTTATCTTGACGACAACAGAACTCCTGTTGATTTTCACGATTTACCAGAGAATTTGGTAAATGCCTTAATAGCCAGTGAAGATGTTCGTTTTTACGAACATTCAGGTATTGATTGGTATGGCACAATGCGAGCAGTATTCTTTTTAGGTAAAAGAGGTGGTGCAAGTACGATTACACAACAATTGGCAAGACAGCTTTTTGTGGGAGTAAGATCAAGAAGCACGTTTGAAACCATTAAGCAGAAATCAAAAGAATGGGTTATAGCAACCCAGCTTGAAAGAAGTTATACCAAAGAAGAAATCATTAGAATGTATTTGAACATTTATGATTTTGGTAATAATGCAGACGGAATAAGGTCAGCATCAAGAATTTATTTTGGCAAAGAGCCTATAGATTTGAAAGTTGAGGAATCTGCCATGTTGGTCGGAATGCTTCAAAACTCTTCTTTATTCAATCCCCTACGTAGGGAAGAACTAACTTGGAAGAAGAGAAACGTTGTTCTGGGCCAGTTGGCAAAGTATGAATATATAGGGGAGAAGCAAAAGGACTCTTTGCGAGATTTAAAAATCAATCTAAACTACAGTCCAGAATCACACCGAGAAGGTTTGGCCACTTATTTCAGAATGTATATGCAACGCTGGTTAAACCAATGGGTAAAAGAAAATCCGAAGCTTGATGGCGAAACTTATAATATTTATCAAGATGGGTTAAAAATATTTACGACCATAGATTCAAGAATGCAAAAGAATGCTGAAGATGCCGTTGAGGCGCACATGTCAAGACTTCAAGCAGAATTTTTTGTCCAAAATACACCCAAACGAAATCCGACTACGCCGTTTTTAGATTTAGAAGATTTTGAGATTGACAACATCATGGAACGCGCTATGAAAACCTCACAGCGATGGAGAGCTTTAAAAAGGCAAGGCGTTTCAGAAAATGAGATTAGGGCCTCATTTAAGAAACCAACGGAGATGACAGTGTTTGATTGGAATAGTGAATCTTATGAAAAAGACACGGTGTTGACTCCAATAGATTCCATCAAATATTACAAAACATTTTTACGTACGGCGATGATGTCTATGGAACCGCAAACAGGTCATGTAAAAGCATGGGTCGGTGGCGTAGATTACAAACATTTTCAGTATGATAATGTGATTCAAGGTTCAAGACAAGCAGGCTCTACATTTAAACCCTTTGTTTATGCCGCAGCGATAGACCAATTACGTTACTCACCCTGTGATTCTTTGCCAGATTCACAATACTGTATTGAGCCCTTAAAGCACGGGAATATGGAAAAGTGGTGCCCTAAAAACTCCAACGGAGAATACACTGGCGAAAAGAAAACCTTAAAATACGGCCTAGCAAATTCAGTAAATACCCTAACTGCTCAACTGATTGATCAAGTAGGCCCTGGGTCAGTTGTATCCATTGCAAAAAATATGGGAATTAGCCGAGAGATGCTCCCTGTTCCAGCTATTGCCTTGGGCGTTCCAGAAGTTAATGTTTATGAAATGGTAGGTGCCTACGGTACGTTTGCCAACCAAGGGGTATATGTAAAGCCAGTAATGGTTACCCGTATTGAAGATAAGAATGGAACAGTACTTTATGAATATGTTCCAGAGACCAAAGATGTTTTAAGTAAAGATGTTGCCTATACCATGGTCAACCTTATGGAAGGCGTAACGCAATATGGTTCAGGTGGTAGATTAAGACACACCTTTGCCAAGAATCAAGACGTATATAAAGAAATTATAACAGGCTATCCTTACGAACTTACTAATCCTATTGCTGGTAAAACAGGCACGACACAAAATCAAAGTGATGGTTGGTTTATGGGAATGGTTCCTAATTTGGTTACCGGTGTATGGGTTGGTGGTGAAGAGAGGGCGACCCATTTTAGTAGAACACTTTATGGCCAAGGAGCATCCATGGCATTACCAATTTGGGCACTTTATATGAAATCTAACTATGATAATGAAGAGCTAGGCATTTCTAAAGACGCATTTGAGAAGCCTAAAGACCTTTCTATTGAAGTTGATTGTGCTAAAATTGTAAAAGAAGCTAAAAAAGAATTGGATATCGAAGATGATCTTGATGATTTAGATTTTTAGTTAATAATTTAATTATGATAAAAAAAACCGTTCCTGATGTATCAACTGCTCTTAAAGGGGTTGAAAATGGAATGACTTTTATGTTAGGGGGCTTTGGACTCTGTGGGATACCTGAAAATGCGATTGCTGAATTGGTAAGACTGGGCATAAATGATATTACCTGTATTAGCAATAATGCTGGGGTTGATGATTTTGGACTGGGGCTACTCCTTCAAAAACATCAAATAAAGAAAATGATTTCATCGTATGTTGGTGAAAATGATGAGTTTGAACGCCAAATGTTAAGCGGTGAGCTTGATGTAGAATTAACACCACAAGGCACTTTAGCAGAAAAGTGCAGAGCTGCGCAGGCTGGGTTTCCAGCATTTTATACCCCTGCAGGTTATGGTACTGAAGTAGCTGAAGGAAAAGAGACTAGGGAGTTTGATGGTAAAATGTATGTGTTGGAGCCTGCTTATAAAGCAGACTTTGCTTTTGTCAAGGCTTGGAAGGGCGATGAGGCCGGTAACTTAATTTTTAAGGGAACAGCGCGTAATTTTAATCCTTGCATGTGTGGTGCGGCTACGATAACCGTTGCTGAGGTTGAAGAACTTTTGCCGGCAGGAAGTTTAGACCCTAATGAAATACATATTCCCGGTATCTTTGTCCAACGTATTTTTCAGGGTGCAGCCTATGAAAAACGAATTGAGCAACGAACGGTAAGATCAACTGAAAATGCTAGATAAAAACGGAATTGCAAAACGGATTGCCCAAGAAGTTCAAGATGGCTATTATGTTAATTTGGGCATAGGCATTCCTACTTTGGTAGCGAATTTTGTAAGAGAAGATATTAGTGTCGAGTTTCAAAGCGAAAATGGGGTATTAGGTATGGGCCCTTTCCCATTTGAGGGAGAAGAAGATGCTGACATCATTAATGCGGGCAAACAAACTATCACCACTTTGCCTGGTGCTTCATTCTTTGATTCTGCTCTTAGTTTCGCAATGATTCGTGGCAAACACGTTGATTTAACTATTCTTGGGGCCATGGAGGTTGCCGAAAATGGGGATATTGCCAACTGGAAAATTCCGGGTAAAATGGTAAAAGGTATGGGTGGCGCTATGGATTTGGTTGCCTCCGCAGAAAATATCATTGTTGCAATGATGCATACCAACAGGGCGGGCCAAAGTAAACTTTTGAAACGTTGTTCGCTGCCTTTAACGGGTGTTGGATGTGTAAAAAAGATTGTTACCAATCTTGCCGTTTTAGAGGTCACAAAAAACGGATTTCTACTTTTAGAACGCGCTCCGGGTGTATCAGTTGAAGAGATTCAAAAAGCTACCGAAGGAGAACTTTTGGTAAGCGGCTATATTCCTGAAATGACGGTTTAATCAAAGTTTTTTAAAGGTAAAATAACGTATACTGTGTATACGCAACAACTTATTTAGTCTTGACAACAAAATTTTTGCTGTGCTTTCATTTGGTGTTACTTTAGACGTATTGAAAAAAACCCCAAATTAACCACAGTAAAAACTTGACTTAATGATTTCTGAATTTAACCGAAAGTCTGTAGAAGAAGAAATACAGATTTACCGCAATGATTTTTATAGCGGAATTATGAGATTGGTTAGAAAACTATTTATGTTGTAAACCAAACACCTCAACAAAAAACAAAAGGCCTGATGCAAATCAAGGCCTTTTTTATTTTTAGTATTTTCATCATATTATTCTATGGAAATACGGTTAAAACATTGCAAAGAAAAAAACTTAGCACAACTAGTTAAGATTTCTAAAGAAACATTTTCAAACGCCTTTGAAAGTGACAACGACCCTAACGACTTTAAGAGCTACCTGAATTCGGCATTTTCTGAAAACACATTATTAGACCAATTAAGAAATAAAAACTCATTATTTTATTTTGTCTATTTAGCAAAAACCTTAGTGGGCTATTTTAAAATCAATGAGTTTGAGGCTCAAAGTGATATTAAAGAGGCAAAAGGGCTTGAGTTGGAACGAATCTATGTTTTAGAGGAGTATCAAGGAAAGCAAATAGGCTTACAGGTTTTAGAAAAAGTTACCAGCTTGGCAAAGCAAAAAAACAAAACATACATTTGGCTTGGCGTATGGGAACGTAATATTAGAGCGATTAAATGGTATCAAAATAATAGCTTTAAAAAGTTTGGTACCCATCCGTATTTTATTGGAGCAGATAAACAAACAGATTGGTTAATGAAAAAAGAAATATGATATGAACACAAAATGGATTTTTGTACTAATTGGATTCTTGTTTTTGAATAGTAGTGTAGGCCAAGGCTATTATTTTCCGGGGCGAAATGCTACTTGGAAAACGAAATCAACAAATGAACTGGAACTTAATGACACAGCACTGGATAAGGCGATGATCTTTGCAGAAAGCAATGAATATTCAGGCTCTAGGGATTTACGAATTGCTATTTTAAAAGGATTTGAGCGTGAACCTTTTCACGAAATTCTTGGGCCAACAAAAAAACGTGGCGGTCCTGCTGGGATGATTTTGAAGAATGGCTACTTAGTGGCTTCATGGGGCGACACCAAAAGGGTAGATATGACCTTTAGTGTTACCAAAAGTTTTTTGAGTACCATGGCTGGTTTGGCAGAAGACAAGGGTTTGATTGCAGCTACTAGCGACAAGGTTGGTGATTACATTTGGGACGGTACGTTTAACGGTAAACACAATTCAAAAATTACTTGGGAGCATTTACTACAACAAAATTCTGCTTGGTCAGGCGAATTATGGGGAGGAAAAGATTGGGCAGATAGACCCCCTAGTGATGGAGATATTGACGATTGGAAATTTGAAAAACCCAAAGAACCGGGTACGGTCATGGAATACAATGATGTCCGTGTGAACGCACTGGCGTATGCTTTGACCCATATATGGCGAAAACCGATGCCTATGGTTTTAAAAGAACACATCATGGATAAGATTGGAGCATCTACAACTTGGCGGTGGCATGGTTATCATCATGCATGGACTGAAATTGATGGTATTAAAATGAAGTCGGTCACCGGTGGTGGGCATTCTGGTGCCGGATTATTCATTTCTGCCGAAGATATGGCTCGTTTTGGGATGTTGTTTTTAAATGATGGAAAATGGAAAGACGAACAATTGATAAGCGAAGATTGGATTCAAAAAGCGATAAAACCATCAGGGCCTAATATAAATTACGGGTACATGTGGTGGTTGAATAAGAAAGGAAGTCGCCACTGGGAAGGACTATCGGAAAACATTTACTATGCAGCTGGTTTTGGGGGCAATTTTATCGTGATTGATAAAGAAAATGATTTGGTAATAGTAACAAGATGGTTAGAGCCTAATAAAAT
>CAYGUO010000020.1:0-25506 GCA_964353095.1 uncultured Flavobacteriaceae bacterium
CCCTATTGAAAAATATATAAAGGCTTGTCATCACGACAGGCCTTTTTTAATTTATAGCTTTTACTATGTCATTTAAACTACAGACGCATTTCAAAAAAATACTTGCAGATACGATTACACCTGTTAGTGTTTATTTAAAAATTAGGGATAAATTCCCAAATAGCATTCTTTTAGAAAGTAGTGATTATCATGCAAACGATAATAGTTTTTCCTATATCTGCTGCAACCCTATTGCTTCAATAAAAGTTGAAAATGAAATCATTATCAAGCAGTTCCCTGATGGCACAAAACGTGAAACCCCTATTACCGACAAAGCATCCGTAACTCAAGAAATTGATGCTTTTAGCCAATTATTCACCGTAGAAGACCAGGATTTCAAATTCATCACAAACGGACTCTTTGGTTTCATGGCTTATGATGCTGTGCGTTATTTCGAGGCTGTTGAAATTTCCAAAAAAGATAACTCGGTTACGATACCAGATATATATTATGCAGTTTATCAAAATATCATAGCCATCAATCACTTTAAAAATGAGGCCTATCTTTTTGCCCATTGCCATGAAACTGAAAACAACATACCAGAACTGGAACAAGTTTTGAAAGTGCGTAATTTTGCCTCCTATAATTTCTCTAAAGAAGGAAAAGTAAGTACCAATTTGGAGGATAATGCGTTTAAGGAGCAAGTTGCCCTTGCTAAAAAACACTGCCAACGAGGAGATGTATTTCAATTGGTATTATCTAGACGATTTTCACAAGGGTTCAAAGGGGATGAATTTAATGTATATCGTGCCTTGCGTTCTATTAATCCTTCTCCATATCTCTTCTTTTTTGATTATGGCGATTTTAAAATCTTTGGCAGTTCCCCAGAGGCACAAATCATTGTTAAAGACGGTAAAGCAGAAATACACCCCATTGCAGGAACGTACAAACGCACGGGTAACGATGAGCAAGATGCGGAGCTAGCAAAACAATTGGCTCAGGACGATAAAGAAAACAGCGAGCATGTAATGTTGGTTGATTTAGCAAGAAACGACCTCAGTAGAAACGGAAATCTGGTAAATGTAGAAACCTACCGTGAAGTTCAATATTTCTCTCATGTTATTCACTTAGTGTCCAAAGTAACCGGAATGAAAAAACCGGATATATCTACGCTGAAGATTGTAGCAGATACCTTTCCCGCAGGAACTTTAAGTGGTGCTCCAAAACACAGGGCTATGCAGTTAATTGAGGAATATGAAAAAACGAGTCGAGGATATTATGGCGGTGCAATAGGATTTATGGATTTTAAGGGCAATTTTAATCATGCCATAATGATCAGAACCTTTTTGAGTAAAAATCATGAATTGCATTTTCAAGCTGGTGCCGGCTTAGTGGCTGCCTCTAACGCAGACGATGAACTACAGGAAACCTATAACAAACTTGGTGCTTTAAATAAAGCACTAGAAATCGCTGAAACAATCTAAATGGGACAGAGGATATTAATGATCGACAATTATGATAGTTTCACTTACAATTTGGTACACTATCTAGAAGATTTGGATTGCGAAGTGACTGTAAAACGTAATGACCAGTTAAGTTTAGAAGAAGTAGCTGCTTTTGAACATATAGTGCTATCTCCTGGCCCAGGAATTCCTGATGAGGCGGGTTTACTCAAGTCAATTATTAGAACATATGCCGGTAGCAAACGAATTTTTGGCGTATGCTTAGGACAACAGGCCATTGGTGAGGTATTTGGCGGTAGTTTAGTGAACCTTGACCAAGTCTACCACGGGATAGCAACAAAGATTGATATTGTAAAAGAGGATTATATCTTCAAAGGGTTACCAACTACTATTGAAGTGGGAAGGTATCATTCATGGGTAGTTCATACAGATTTACCAGCGTGTTTGGAAGCTACTTCATTCGATAAAAATGGTCAAATTATGTCGTTACGGCATAGGGATTTTGATATACGAGCGGTACAGTTTCATCCCGAGTCGGTATTGACCCCAAATGGGAAGCAGATATTAAAGAATTGGGTAATGCCCCCCAACCCGCAAAGGGTGAGCTAAATAGCTGTTCTCGAATAAAATTATGAAGTATAAAAGATTAGAGTTAAATTATATTAATTAAAACTAGGAGACCAGTTCCTCCCCTTTGGGGAGGTTAGGAGGGGCTTATGAAAGAAACATTAAATAGATTAATCAATCACGAAATCCTGGAAAAAGAGGATGCCAAAAAGATATTGGTCAACATCGCCAAGGGTGATTACAACACCAGTCAGATTGCGGCATTTTTGACGGTTTACATGATGCGTAGTGTTACCATAGAAGAATTGGAGGGTTTTAGAGATGCTTTGTTAGAATTATGCCTAGCTACAGATTTATCCGCCTATAATCCTATTGATTTATGTGGTACAGGCGGTGATGGAAAAGACACTTTTAATATTTCTACGTTAGCATCTTTTGTCACAGCAGGAGCTGGCGTAAAAGTCACTAAACATGGAAATTATGGTGTTTCATCCAAATGCGGAAGTAGTAATGTGATGGAATTCTTGGGTATTAAATTCAGTAATGAAGCCGATTTTTTAACTCGATGTATAGAGGAGGCTGGAATTTGCGTATTACACGCGCCTTTGTTCCACCCTGCCATGAAAAACGTAGCACCCATTCGTAAAGAATTAGCTGTAAAAACCTTTTTTAACATGTTGGGGCCCATGGTAAATCCAGCTTTTCCAAAGAACCAAATGGTAGGTGTTTTTAATTTGGAACTAGCTCGAATGTATGGCTACCTCTATCAAAATACAGATAAAAACTTTACAGTTTTACATGCATTGGATGGCTATGATGAAATTAGCCTAACGGGCGATACCAAAACAATTTCAAATGGCTCAGAAGGTATTATCAAACCTTCAGATTTTGGATTATCGGCTATAAAAGCTAACGAAATTGCAGGAGGTGACGACGTTCCAAATTCTGCTCAAATTTTTATAAATGTGCTAAACGGAAAAGGAACGGAAGCGCAGAATAACGTAGTATGTGCAAATGCAGGTGTTGCCATATCAACAGTTGAGAATACAACACCAAAAGAAGGTTTTGATAAGGCAAAAGAATCGCTGTTAAGTGGAAAAGGATTAGTTGCATTAAAAAAGTTACAGGAATTGAGCAAAAATTAGTTGATGGCTGATAGTTGTTCGTTTGAAAACACTATCAACTAGTAACGAATAACTGACAACGAATACATGAATATTTTAGATAAAATAGTAGCTGACAAATACAAAGAAGTAGAATTAAAAAAGAGCTTGATTCCGGCTTCTCAGTTAGAGTCATCTGTGCTTTTTAATCGAAAGGGATTGTCTTTAGCAACAGCATTGAGAAATAGTGAAACCGGAATTATTGCAGAACACAAACGTCGTTCGCCATCAAAAGCAACCATCAATCAAAATACCAATGTTGGTCAGGTTGCCAGAGGTTATGAAAATGCGGGCGTATGTGGAATGAGTGTCCTCACCGACATTAAATATTTTGGAGGCTCATTAGAAGATTTATTGCTGGCGAGAGCCTCGGTAACAATGCCATTGCTCAGAAAAGAATTTATTATTGACGAATATCAAATCTTAGAGGCTAAAGCCTATGGTGCAGATGTTGTTTTGTTGATTGCCGCAGTATTGACTCGTTCCGAAATTAAAAGCCTTTCCGAATTTGCCAAAAGGTTAGGTTTGGACGTGCTGTTGGAAGTGCATAACGAAAAAGAACTGCACAAATCGATCATGCCCAGTTTAGATATGTTGGGCGTTAACAACCGTGATCTAAAAACATTTACAGTGAGTTTGGAGACGAGCAAAACCCTATCTAAACTAATTCCAGATGAATTCGTTAAAGTTTCCGAAAGTGGCATAAGCACTGTTGAAGCGATAAACGATTTAAAAACATACGGGTACCAAGGTTTTTTAATTGGTGAGAGCTTTATGAAGGCCGCTAATCCAGGGAAAAGTGCAGCTTATTTTATTGATTTACTAAAATGAAAAAAACAACCGACAACAAGCTAGATTTAAACCCCCCTCCTTTGGGTAAGGCTGGGGTAGGGCTTAAAGTTTGCGGTATGAAATATAATCCCGGGGAGGTTGCAGCCTTGCAACCCGATTACCTGGGCTTTATATTCTGGGAACCTTCTTCCCGGTTTTTCAATAAGGAAATGCCCCAATTACCAAAAGCGATTAAAAAAATTGGGGTCTTTGTCGATGCTGAAATTATCGAAGTTTTCGCAACGATTGAAAAATACGATTTAGACGGGGTACAATTGCACGGAAAAGAAAGTGTAGAATATTGTCAAAAACTGAGATCTCATAGGTTTTCAAAACCGATTAGGTCTGTTGATATTATTAAGGTATTCTCTATAAAAGACACTTTTGATTTTTCGGTATTGGCGGAGTACGAAGAGGTCTGTGATTATTTTTTGTTCGATACCAAAGGAAAACTTCCCGGAGGCAATGGGTATGTTTTTGATTGGAGCGTTTTAGAAAACTACCCATCTACCAAGTCCTACTTTTTAAGCGGTGGCATTGGATTGGAAAACAAAGAACAAATCTCCGCTTTTTTAGAAAGACCAGAGTCAAAATACTGTCATGCTATTGATGTAAATAGTAGTTTTGAATCTGAACCGGGGATGAAAAAAATTGATGAATTAAAGGAGTTTATGTTAGTGCTAAGTAAATTGAAAAAAGAAAATTGAAAAAAGAAAATTGAAAAAATAATTGAGCAGATACCAGCTATCCAATGTGTGCTAAGGGACTAAGGGATTACTTCGCTTTGCTCGCAAAAGAAAAAAAATGGAAAAAGAAATAACAAAAAGCTACGTAGGAGGTTACCATGCCGATGAAAAGGGATATTATGGAGAGTTTGGGGGAGCATTTATTCCAGAAATGTTGTATCCAAACGTAGAGGAATTACGTTCCAAATATATAGCGCTGATGAACGAGGAATCTTTTCAAGAAGAATTCCATCAGTTATTAAAAGACTATGTAGGCAGACCTTCTCCTTTGTATTTTGCCAAACGACTTTCGGAAAAGCACGGTTGTAAAGTGTATCTAAAACGCGAGGACCTAAACCATACTGGAGCACATAAAATCAACAACACCATAGGTCAGATTTTAATGGCCAAAAAACTAGGTAAAACTAGAATTATTGCAGAGACTGGTGCTGGCCAGCATGGAGTTGCCACAGCTACCGTCTGTGCCCTTATGGGAATGGAATGCATTGTATATATGGGCGAAATTGATATTGCCCGCCAAGCACCCAATGTAGCACGTATGAAGATGCTAGGCGCAGCAGTGAGACCGGCACTTTCAGGAAGTCGTACGTTAAAAGACGCTACTAACGAGGCCATTCGCGATTGGATCAATAACCCAGTAGACACGCATTACATTATTGGCTCTGCCATTGGACCACACCCGTACCCGGATATGGTAACCCGATTTCAGTCGGTTATATCTGAAGAGATCAAATGGCAGTTAAAAGAAAAGGAAGGGCGTGAAAACCCTGACTATGTCGTAGCATGTATTGGCGGAGGCAGTAACGCTGCCGGAACCTATTATCACTTCCTAGACGAGCCTGAAGTTGGTATCATTGCCGTTGAAGCTGCTGGAAAAGGGGTAGATACGGGCGAAAGTGCAGCTACCTCGGCCTTGGGCAAAGTAGGTATTATACACGGTTGTAAGACCATGTTGATGCAAACTTTAGACGGACAAATAACAGAGCCCTACTCCATTTCCGCAGGATTGGATTATCCAGGCGTTGGACCAATGCATTCTCATTTACATAAATCAGGAAGGGCGGAATTTTATTCGGCAACAGACGATGAGGCGATGACCGCAGGGTTAGAACTTTCACAACTAGAGGGTATCATTCCGGCGATAGAAACAGGACATGCGTTTGCGATTTTTTCCCATAAAAAATTCAAACCGGATGATATCGTTGTAATTAGCCTATCTGGGCGCGGAGATAAAGATTTGAACACCTATATAGACTACTTTAAGCTAACATAATGACCAATAGGATCAACACCAAACTACAGGAAGATAAAAAACTACTCTCCATATATTTCACGGCAGGTTATCCCGCTTTGAACGACACCGTACAAATTATTCAGGATTTAGAAAAAAACGGTGTGGACATGATAGAAATAGGCTTGCCTTTTAGCGATCCGCTTGCAGACGGCCCCACGATACAGGAAAGTTCTACGGCAGCGCTTACCAATGGTATGACTACAGACACCTTATTTGGGCAATTAAAAGACATTAGAGAAAGTGTTTCCATCCCCCTAATCGCTATGGGCTATTTTAACCCAATGTTACAGTATGGAGTGGAAGCTTTTTGTAAAAAATGTCAGGAAATAGGTATCGATGGTATCATTATGCCAGATTTGCCTTTGGATGTGTATCAAGACGAATATGAGGAAACCTTTAAAAAATACGGACTCATCAATATCTTTTTGATAACCCCGCAGACCAGCGACGAACGCATTCGCCAAATTGATGCTGCCTCCAATGGGTTTATATATATGGTAAGTTCCGCCAGTGTTACTGGTTCCAAATCTGGCTTTGGCAACAAACAGGAAGCTTATTTTGAACGGATTGCTAAAATGAATTTAAAAAACCCACAGATTGTAGGTTTTGGCATCAAGGATTCAGAAACCTTCCAAACGGCGACCAAAAATGCTAAAGGTGCTATTATTGGTTCTGCTTTTATTAAACATTTGACAGCCAACGGCATAACCACTATAAAAAAATTCGTTTCTAGTATTCGCTAATTCTTTGTAAAATCTATAGTAGGGTAATGCAACGTTGTTATTGTTAAAATAAATACTTCAGAAAAACACTATGACAAAACGCTTTCTCCTTCTAATCGTATGTTCAATTTTTATTATTACATCAGGTAAAGCATAAGAAAAGGAGGGGTTTGAACCCGCTAAGAATGTCACACATGGCTCCTTAGGCACTTTTATTCTACTATATACTGCCCAACTTTACTATGATAAAGTCTTAATTAAAGATGATGGCTTCTTTAAAGCGTACTACCTACCTATCTGGAAAAGGAGGTCGCAACGCCTATGGGAATTTTGGTGGAAATAGCAGCGGTACGGGCTCGTATGTAGCAAGCTTAGGTGCTACAGCTCTTACAGGAAGTGGTAAAAACCATTTTGAATTGGGCATTGGGCTGGGTCGTTTCTTTGATTCTATTATTGAAGATGGTGAAACGGATATCAATTTTGATAATGATTAAAGTCGATTTTACCCAAGTATTTCCATCCGAAATAGAAAACAAACTTCCAATGCTTTTATGTTTAGAACAGGTATTGGTGCTGTAGAATGGGCTTATGTTGGTTTTGGATATAGTTTTTAGCAAATATTTCTGCTACAAATAGCTATCTTTCGTTCTTCAAATCAATGCAGACCATGAAGAACCTATTTGCCACAGTTTTCACCTTATTTTCGTTTTTATCTTTTTCTCAAGACTCAATCGCGATAAAATCACAGGTTGCAAAAGCTATCAATGAACTTCGCGATTTTGTAGCAATCCCTAATGATGCTTTAAACAAAGACCACATTACCGATAACCTTATCTGGCTAAAAAAGAACTTTAATGCTAGAGGGTTTAACTCTACGGAACTAGAAACAGAAAACCACTCTTTGTTCTTCGCAGCCTTACCCATGCAAGACGAAAAGCCAACGGTGTTAATTTATATGCATTTTGATGGCCAATCTGTTGACCCAAGCAAATGGAATCAACCAAATCCGTATCAAGTCGTTTTAAAAGCACCTACTGAAGAGGGTTGGGAAACGCACCCATTCGATGATATGCTTGAAGATATTGACTACGACTGGCGACTTTTTGGTCGCTCTACTTCCGACGACAAGGGTCCTATCATCATGTTTTTAAATGCAATTGATTTATTACAAAAAAACAATATTGAAATACCTTTTAATGTTAAAGTAATATTAGATGGTGAAGAAGAAAAAAGCAGTAAGCCCCTACCAAAGGCTGTAAAAAAATATAGGGAATTATTAGAGGCAGATTTTCTATTGATCAATGACGGTCCGGTTCATTCTTCAGAACAACCCACAGTAGTCTATGGTTGTAGGGGCATCACTACGCTATCATTGACCACTTATGGCCCTATAAAGCCTCAACATAGCGGACATTATGGCAATTATGCGCCAAACCCCGGTTTTCAACTAGCCCAATTACTTGCCACTATGAAAGACCAAGAGGGGCGTGTGATAATAGATGGCTATTATGACGGTATTGCCATCAATGAGAACGCGCATGCTATTTTAAAAAGCGTACCTGATAATGATAAAGCTATTGCTGAAAAGCTTCAATTTAAAACTGCGGAAAAAGTTGGTGGTTTTTATCAAGAGGCTTTGCAATACCCAAGTCTCAACATACGTGGACTAGGCTCTGGATGGATTGGGGCAAAAGCAAGAACTATTGTGCCTGAAAGTGCTACGGCGGAATTAGATTTACGTTTGGTACCCGAATCTGACGGGAACAGACTTAAAAAATTAGTCAAAGACCATATCACAAAACAAGGTTTCCATATTCTGGATCATGTTCCAACTAAAGAAGAACGATTGGCTCATGATTACATAGTGACTGTTTTAGAGGGTAGCGTTACGGATGCTTTCCGAACTGATTTAGACAACAGTTATGGTGATTTTTTAGTAAAAACCTTAGCAGATACTTTTCAAGAAGATGTGGTGCAAATTCGAATTATGGGCGGTACCGTTCCCATTGCCCCTTTTATTAACGAATTGCAGATTCCGGCCTTTATCGTTCCTATGGTTAACCCTGATAACAACCAACACAGCCCAAATGAAAATTTAAGAATAGGACAAATTGCCTATGGAATAAAAGCCTTTTATGCTATTTTAAGTTCAAGCAAAGAGGAAGACTAACCTCTATATGGTTTTCCAATGAATTCCTATAAACCTAGCAAAAGCTCAGGTCGCGAGTGTTGTACCGCTTTAATCCATGAATTGTAAAAATCATCGATGTAAAATTGGACATCAATAACAATATTGGTTTTTATCAGCTAATTACCGAGAAAAAAACCACTTCATCCTATTTTAGGGGAACACCTTGTTTTTCAATCTTAATTTTGTAACACCAAATGTTACCTACAAGATGAAATACACTACCATTGTTATTGACGATTCTTCAATTCAGCGATTAGCGACCAGTTTTTTGGTAAAGAACCACCCGAAACTTGAACTAGCCGGTTCTTATGCCAACCCCTATGAAGGCATCAAAGCGATATATGAACAACAAGCTGATATTGTTTTTCTTGATGTGCTTATGGATGAGGTAGATGCCTTTGAGTTATTGGATAGTATTGAAATCAATGCTGCCATCATTATGAACTCTACCTGGTCAAGATTTGCAAAACCTGCATTTGACTACGGTATCAGTGATTTTTTAACCAAACCGATGCCAAAAAAACGCTTTGAACAAGCAGTGCAAAAAATAATCAAAAAACTTGAATTCAAAGAAGCTTCAAAAAAAGAGGGTAAAACCTTTCAATTTTCTGAGTTGCTTTCCGATTTCAAATAGCCATTCTAAGCAGAATTTCTACTAGCATTAATATTACCGTATAACGAACGCGTAACTATTTTTTCATAGAGTTCTTTGAAAGCTGAATTTTGAGTGATATGGTACAACGCATTTTGTTGAATCACCAACAAGGGTAATACAATCTTTTCCCTTATTTTGACTGATTCCCTTGAGACTTCTTCATTCTCCATAAGAATTTCGTGTCCTGATATTGCCAATAGCATTTTCTCTGACAACTGGTATTCAGAATGCAAAATGTTCCAAAAATCGCCAAACTCCGAATCTTCTTTCAAATAACTCGTTAGCTCAAAATTGGTTTTGGCCAATGACATCATACTATTGTGCATGAGTGCCCTAAAGAAAGGTACCTCTTTGTACAATAGTTGCACTTCTTTTAGCCTACCCTCATCTTTAAACTTTTTAATAGCAGAACCTAGACCAAAATAACCCGGTACATTTTGTTTCAGTTGACTCCAAGACCCCACAAAAGAAATAGCTCTTAGGTCAGAAAGGGTTAATTGCTTTTTGTTTCCTCGTTTACCAGGTCTACTGCCAATATTAGCTTTGGTATAGTATTTTAGGGTACTGCGATTCTCTAAATACGGAATAAATTTTTCATGCTGTTTTAACGAATCGTATTTATCAAAACTAAGGTCTGATAAGGCTTCAATCAATTTGCGTTGTGAAGCGGAAATAGTATGTTCCTTTCCAAAAAGATTATTACTTAGCCCAGCAGTCAATAATTGCTCTGCATTGTGCACAAATTGTTCTTTTGTACCATACGTACTGGTAATGGTCTGCCCTTGTATGGTCAACTGAATTTCATGATTGGCAACATCTTTGGTCTGTGCTGCATAAAAACGATGTGTTTTACCACCACCACGTGCTGGAGGGCCTCCTCTACCATCAAAGAATTTAGCTTTAATCCCATTCTTTTTACAAACCCTACTTAAGGTTTCTTTCGTTTTTAATATGGACCAATTGGCTTTTAAATACCCACCATCTTTTGTACCATCAGAAAAACCTAACATAATTGTATGGTCATCATTTCGGCGTTCTAAATGAGCTCTATATTGTTTCATGTTAAAAAGCGTCTGCATCACCTCTTCGGAAGCATTCATACCTTTCATGGTCTCAAACAGCGGAATGATGTCAAAAGTTATATCCTCTTCTTTCCAACCGCTCCAACGGAATAATCCGTAAACAAATAATACGGAGAAAATATCTTCAGAATTACTGATAATGTAGCGATTACATCCGTCTTCACCATTTTTTTGCTGAATTGCCTTAAGCTGTTGAATATTGGTAATGGTATCCTTTACAATATCCTCTGCAAAGTCATTCGGATTCAACTTTAACTCCTTTTTCATTAACCAATCTACCAGTTCTTTTTCGCTAAGTTCATCCAAGTTTTCCTTAATAGCTCCATTAGTTTTCAAAACAGTTTCTACTACTTGATAGTGTTTACTATGGTCTTGTCTAATATCTAAACTGGCAAAATGTGTTTTGAAAATATGTACCTTATCAATAAGCTGATCTAGTTCGTCTAAATACAAAGAATGATAGTCTTGAACCAATATGCCCTTTACCTCCATTAGTTTTTCCATAATCTCAGTATAAGAGACTAAGAAATTTTCTTGAAACATTGCCTTATAAAGCTTCACGTTCAACTCATTTAAAGGATCCTGCAAATTTGTAAAGGTCAGTTTTTTACGTAGCACCTTTAAATCATTATAATAACACTTCATTAAAGTCAACCGAAGTTCATCAGCAACTTCATTTGTGATTTTTGCAGTTACAAATGGATTTCCGTCTCTATCGCCCCCCGGCCAAAAACCTAGTTTGATAATATTATAGTTATTAAAATCAACATCATGGGTGTAGCGTTTCACATACTGAAAAAGCTCACCAACAGCATTATAATAAGTATTTCTTAAGATATAGATAATATTTTTTGCTTCGTCTAGTGGAGTAGGCTTTTTGGCGTTAACCAAAGATGTTAGGCCTAACTGCTGCATGGTCAAATCAATATCATCTATTCTGTTTTCATCAATCAATGCCCTCAAATCAGTGATAATATCCAAAACTGCTGGTGAATAAAACTGGGTAGGGTGCGCCGTAAGAACAATACGGGCACTAAAGGTTGAAAGCTGTTTGGTAATTTTATCCAAATTTTTACTTTGCCTTGCCAACCGAAAATAGTCTTTTATAGAAGTTGACCCCGTATATTCTTGAAGTTTTGGAAAAGCGGCATCTTCAACACTATCATACAGCACCACTTGACGTTCTACATATTGTATAATTCTGAACATGAAATCAAGCTGTTCCCGCTCTGTTTTAAATTCAGTAAAATTGGCAAAAAAATTACTTAAGATATCTTGTGGTTTTTCTCCATTTTTTAATCCCTTTTCACATTGTTCAAAAAGCAATGGTACCAGCATGCCTACGTTCTCCATATCCGTGTAGGGCAGGCTTAAAAACAAGCTGTTATAAATATTGAACTTATTGGTAACCGATTTCTTAAACTCTTTTAAACGTTTTGATTCTTGCATACTTTTATTTCTTTTAGCTAGCGCAAATTCAAATATCGTGATAAATGGGAAAGCACAAATTAAATTATCATCAAATCACACAATTAAACACTTCTTAAAGAATCGTAACAGGCTTATGCAGGTCACATTACAAAAAATGCTGGCTATATTGAAGTACACGAAAATCAAAAGTAGTGAAGTTAGGATTTTCTTCTTTCAATTTTTTATAACGGGATAAGCTACCAACCGCTCTATTTGCGGCCCCAGAAGGTGCCGTCAAAGACACGGTTTTAATTAGTTTTTTAGTCTTGGGATGCACAAATTCATGCGTTCTTGGCACCATATCAGAAACAACGTCAAATGCTATTTCATGTTTTTTCAGATACCTCCTAAAAAAATATTCAGGTCCGTTTTTGCTATTACCTCCCGTAAATAAGAGTGTATCCACCGTTGGGTACTTCTCAAGGTACTCCAATAACTCTCTTAGCTTAACTTCTTGCATTCCCAAATCAGAGGCATCAATTTTTTCTCGTTTTGCAGAAGCTACAATATCACATATACCTAGGCCTTCCCTTTTTAAAAATTCTTTTCTTTCTATTATTGCCCTTTCTGTTGTTTCATATGTGAGATTTAAACCAAAAATTTGGTCCAATATTTTCCACAATTGGCCATCACGGCTACCATAACAAAAATCAACATCACCTTCTTTTAGTTGATTCATTGAAAATCTTGGTGGCGGTAATGTACCAACAATGAGTTTTTTTACGCCAGAAAACAAAAAAGGAGGATAAGGGTGTTCGTGTAAAAACATAAATCAAAGTTAAGGTAAACCCCTGTTCTTGGATAATTGCTTCCATTTAATTATGTTACTACCTAAATAGGAAAAAATGGGAAGAGGAGATATTAAAACAAGACGTGGGAAAATCGCTAACAAGTCTTACGGAGCAAGAAGAAAAAGAAAAATTAAAAAACGTACAACGATTGAAGAAAAAGTAGCGGTTGAAAGGGTTAAAAAAACTTAATCTATTTTGAATCTAAGTTCTATTTCACCGGCCTCGTTAATTTGAATTTCGTAGGTGTACAACCCTATGGGCAAAGGATCTAATTGCAAATCTTCAGGAATGAAGTTAAACTCTGCAGAATCTGTTACGATCGTAAACGGCATCGCTTCAAAACCTTCCTCAAATTCAAGATACTCAGAAAAGCTATCTGCTGTTACGTCTTCATAAAAGAGACTATCTGCTAGTATTTCAACCAAATTAAAATTGACATTACTCTCATTTTTAATTCGGATGTTGGCCGTTGTTACATTGTCATCTCGGTCTTCGCAACTAAAAAATACAATCGTAAGGACGATACATGAAAGAATTACTTTTTTCATAAGGTGCTTTTTAAAAGAACGTTGTGAAAAACAAATTATTCTATCGAATAAAAACAGGTTGATTTTCTTTTAAGGTGTGTTCTTTGCTAAAAATATAATCATCATAGTTAAAACCCCTTATATCTTCTAAACTTTGCGCATTTGAATCGATGATGTATCGCACCATGGAACCTCGTGCTTTTTTAGCAAAAAAACTAATGATTTTTAGTTTGTCATTTTTCCAATCTTTAAAAATTGGAGTAATCACTGGCACTTTCAATTGTTTCTCGTCAATTGCTCCAAAATATTCATTACTTGCTAAATTAACAAAAAGTTCATCTTCTTCCAGTTCGGCATTCAGGTGTGCCGTAAGTTCTTCTTTCCAAAATTCATGTAAATTCTTTTTTCTCCCAACCTTTAATTGTGTCCCCATTTCTAAACGGTACGGTTGCATTAAATCGAGTGGCTTTAAAATTCCGTATAAACCAGAAAGAATTCGCAATGTATTTTGCAATTGGTCTAATTTAGTTTCAGGCAGGGTATTTGCATTCAAACCTTGATACACATCACCATTAAACGCATAAACGGCAGCGCGGGCATTAGCTGTGGTAAAAGGAGTTGAAAACTGTTGATTTCGCTGCCAGTTCAGTTCTGCTAAATTTGCAGAAATAGACATTAGTTCTGAAAGTGCTTTGGGCTTTTTCTTCGCTAATATTTTATTTAATTTTTTAGCTTGTTCTAAAAACTTTGGTTGACTGTAACGCTCCGTTGGCACTTTAGTTTCAAAATCGAGCGACTTCGCTGGGGAAATAACAATTTTCATTCTAAATTCATTTTAATTCAAAAATAAAGCCAAAATCTTAAATACGAATGCACAAGTAAATGGACTTATCAATTAAAGAATTGACAAAACTGATATTACAGCGACTGTTTGGAATAATTACGCCATTTCTCAATGCAATTGGCCATATCGTCAGGTAATTCAGAATTGAAGCTCATAAATTCTTCCGTATTGGGGTGTATAAATCCCAAAGTTTTGGCATGTAGTGCTTGTCTTGGTAATATTTTGAATGCGTTATCTACAAACTGCTTGTATTTGGTAAATGTGGTTCCTTTTAAAATTCTTTCCCCACCATAGCGCTCATCATTAAACAAAGTATGTCCAATATGTTTCATGTGAACCCTAATTTGATGGGTTCTACCGGTTTCCAATTTACAAGATACTAGCGTTACATAGCCAAGCCGCTCAATAACTTTATAATGGGTTACTGCTTCTTTACCTTCATCACCATCTGGAAAAACAGTCATTTGCAATCTATTCTTAGGATGCCTAGCGATATTGCCCTCAATAGTACCAGAATCAGCTTCAACATTGCCCCATACTAAGGCCACATATTCGCGTTCACTTGTTTTTCTAAAAAACTGCTTAGAAAGATGAGTCATCGCTTTCTCTGTTTTGGCCACAACCAACAAACCTGAAGTATCTTTATCAATGCGATGCACCAAGCCTGGACGTTCTGAGCTGTTATTTGGAAGGTTCTCAAAATGATAGACGAGAGCGTTAATTAAGGTGCCTGAATAATTTCCATGACCTGGATGAACAACCATACCCGCAGATTTATTCACGACTAATAAGGCATCATCTTCATAAACTACATCTAAGGGAATATTTTCTGGAGTCAACAAAAACTCATACGGTGGATGTTCAAAAAGCACTTTTACCTCATCACCAGCTTTTACCTTGTAATTCTGCTTTACAATGGTATCATTCACCCAAATATTACCATCTTTTGCTGATTTTTGAATTTTACTTCGGGTCGCGTTCTCAATAAAGTTCATTAAAAATTTGTCCACCCTTAAAGGTTCTTGTCCTTTTGAGGCAGTGAACTTGAAATGCTCAAATAAATCGTCTTGCCTTAAATCTGGGTTTTCTGGAGTATCCATTAGTTAGATTCCGCTTGAATACGAGCACTACCAGGTATGGTGCCGTTACCGCATATGAGCTCCACCTTAGAGGTCTTTGGTAATTTATCTCCGGGCTTAACGTATTTGCCCTTGTATTTCATTTGATACACCATATCTTTTCCCAACTCATCTACATAAGTAATTCGCTGAACATCAAGCCCTACAGCCCGCAACATAGAACTCGCGTTACGTTGGGTTACTTGAATGATATTGGGTACGGTCACTTTTTTATATCCGGAAGGATTTACCGTAAAATAAATTTTTCTGTTGTCTTTAACTTTTGCCCCAGCAATGGGGTCTTGCTCTAAAATTGAAAATCTAGGAAACTCAGGATTAAAATTTGTTGAATCTAAAACCTCATAACGCAACCCAGCGTCTTCCGCGACTTTTCGCATATCTTGAACGGACATTTTTGAAAAATCGGGTACTTCAACATAATCGCCATGATTAGTGGTGCTCTTTAACCATTGCAATACCAGAAAGCAAACCAGCACCACTGCAACTAGTGCAAGTGCTAACTGGATAAAAAAGCTTTTGCTCCGTAAAAAATCAAAAAAATCTCTCATTATAATTACTTATCGAGGCAAATATAGAAAAACAGCCCTTTTTTATTTACTTTGCCATGAACTCATTTAAGTCTGATGAAAAAAAATATTGCCATTATCATGGGTGGCTACTCTAGCGAATATGACATCTCCATAAAAAGTGGTAAGGTCGTCAATAAACATTTGAATAAAGATAGGTTTAGTTGCTACTGCATTACGATCACTATTGACAAATGGTTTTACCAAGACCATCGGGGCGATAAACATGAGGTAGACAAGAATGATTTTAGCTTAAGTATTAACGGACAAAAGATAATTTTTGACTGTGTTTTCAATGCTATTCATGGTACCCCAGGAGAAGATGGTTTATTACAAGCCTATTTTGAGCTATTAGATATTCCGCAAACCTCATGCAACTATTACCAGGCGGCATTAACTTTTAATAAACGAGATTTCTTAAGCGCTATAAAGCCCTATGGTATTAAATGCGCTACTTCCTATTTTCTTAATTACGGTGATACTATAAATGAACAAGCCATAGTCGATAAGGTAGGTTTACCTTGTTTTGTAAAAGCGAACAGGGCCGGTAGCAGTTTTGGAATCTCAAAAGTGTATAAAAAAGAAGAATTAAATACCGCCATAGCAAAATCCTTTGCAGAAGATGATGAAATAATCATAGAGTCTTTTTTAAATGGTACGGAAGTTTCTGTTGGTGTAATAACCCATAAAGGGGAAGTAACTGTATTGCCAATGACGGAGATTGTAAGCGAAAATGATTTTTTTGATTATGAGGCTAAATACGAGGGGAAATCACAAGAAATAACCCCTGCCAGAATTTCTGACCTACAACAACAAAAGGCGGCGGTAGCAGCAAAAAAAGTTTACGAGGTTTTAAAAATGAAAGGGTATACGCGAAGCGAGTTTATCTTTATGAATGATGAACCGTATATGCTAGAAATGAACACCACACCTGGCCTTACCGAAGAAAGTATTTTACCACAACAGGCCAAGGCTTATGGGCTAACGCTAAAAGCCTTATTTGAAAGTGCCATTGATGAAGCTTTAAAAAATAATAATCCGTAATTTTAACCAAAGCCACTAAACCAAATGAGACGCGCTATTTTTCCTGGTTCTTTTGATCCTTTGACCCTAGGCCATTATGACATCATTAAAAGGGGGATTACCCTTTTTGATGAATTATACATCGCCATTGGTATCAATTCGGATAAAAAGTATATGTTCTCATTAGCAGAACGAACAAGATTTATTGAAGATGCTTTTGCTGATGAACCAAAAATCAAAGTGGTTACTTATGAAGGGTTAACTGTAGATTTTTGTAAAAAAATTGAAGCTGATTTTATTTTAAGAGGATTACGCAACCCCGGAGATTTTGAATTTGAAAAGGCTATAGCCCACACCAACAGAAAACTATCTGAGATTGAAACGGTTTTTCTGCTGACCTCCTCAGGCAAATCATATATAAGCTCGTCAATAGTTAGGGATGTTATTAGAAATAATGGCGATTATACTGGTCTCGTACCTGATACGGTAAAAGCCACAAACAAGCACCAGCGTTTTTAATTCAGTAATAAAGAGCTACCGTTTACCTATTCCATAATACAATTCAGCTAAAGACAACATCTTTTGGTCGATTCACAACAATAGTTATATTTTGTAGTTATATACTTATATTTTTGTAAGAAATTATATATTTAAGAAACCCAAATCTTAAACCTACAATTTGAAAACTACGACCTTAACTGGCTTAAGCCAGATTGTTAAGCAGCTTCCGACCGCGACTGCATTTGTTGATACTGATTTTAAATTAGTACATGCCTCAGCTAAATGGATATCCAACTTTAGGTTTGATTCCTCCAAAATCATTGGTGAAAATATTTTTGACCTCTTTGACAATTTTGATAAAGATTGGCATAAGACACTTTTAAATTATTTTAACAATACTTCCGATGAAGCGCTACAGACCAAAAAAACCAATTTTGGTAAAGAGCAATGGTTTGAATGGTCTAGTACCCCTTGGTATGACAACAATGAAAATATTATTGGTGTCATCATTCAAACAGAAGATATTACTAGTGCCGTTTCCATTGAAAAAAAACTGGAAGTCGTCGAAAATTTACTTCAAGAGCAATCAGAAATATCAAAGGTGGGCACTTGGGAATATGATTTAAACAGCCAACGTATTACCTGGTCTAACATGACCAAAAAAATACATGAAGTTTCTCAAGATTACCAACCCAATATTGATACTGCAATAGGTTTTTATAAGCATGGTCATGACCGTAATACCATTGCCATGCTTGTACATAACGCCATAGAAAAAGGTGAAACTTGGAATAGACGATTGCGCATTATCACATCAAAAGGTAATGAAAAATGGGTTACCTCTGCAGGAAAACCAATATACTTCAACGGAAAGGCAACGCATCTTATGGGCACGTTCCAAGATGTTACCAAAGAAGTGGAAGCGGAAATAAAAACCCAAGAGAATGAACGCTTGTTACGAACCTTAATCGATAACATGCCATTGAACGTATTTATAAAAGATACAGATTCCCAAAAAATATTAGTAAACAAAGCAGAGTGCGATTATTTAGGCATTACCGATTCGAGTGAGATTCTAGGTAAATCTGACCATGAGCTTTACAACCAAAATATTGCAGATATTTCAAGAGATGAAGATATTCATGTCATGAAAACCCAAAAACCAATGCTATCAAAGCGTACTGTCAGTATTAAAAAGGATGGTACCATAACGTCATTTCTAACCTCTAAAATACCCTTTATAGGTATCAACGGAGAAAGTAAAGGGGTGATAGGCATTAGTATGGATATTTCCGAAGTAATTCAAAAAGAAGATCAGTTAAGGGAACTTATAAATGTTACTGCAATCCAGAACAAAAAGTTAATCAATTTTGCCCATATCGTATCCCACAACCTACGATCGCATACGGCAAACTTTTCCATGCTACTTGATTTTTTAATAAATGAAAAAGATGATGGGGAAAAACAAAGAATCATGGAGATGCTATCCAACGCTTCCGATAATTTAATGGATACCCTAGAAAACCTAAACGAAGTTGTTGATATCAGTACGAATGTGAATCTTGAAAAAAAACTCTTGAACTTTAATGAGTACATTACAAAAGTCGAGCAGAATTTAGCAGCATTTTTACATAAAAACCATGTTAAAATAACCAACCATATCCCAGATGATTTTAATATCAAAGCGGTGCCGGCATTCATGGAAAGCATCATTCTTAATTTAGTGACCAACGCCGTAAAATATAAGCATCCAGATAGGGACCCTAGTATTGTTTTATCCGTAAAAGACCAAGGTGACACTTCAATTTTCAGCATCCAAGATAACGGTTTGGGCATTAATCTGGATAAGTATGGCAAAAAGCTCTTTGGCATGTATAAAACCTTTCATAACAATAAAGATGCTAGGGGTATTGGCCTATACATTGTAAAAAACCAGATTGAATCAATGGGCGGAAATATTTCGGTCAAAAGTGAAGTAGAAAAAGGTTCAACTTTTAATGTGTATTTCAATGACAAAAATTAATTCAATTTACATAATAGATGATGATTCCATCACACTTTTTGGTGTCAAAAAACTGCTACATAAAACTGTGGAATGCGATAGTATTTATGAATTTAGAAATGGTAAAGTTGCCTTGAATGCCCTTTTGAATCATACCGAACATCATAGAGAGGTACCGGATATTATTTTTTTGGATATCAATATGCCAATCATGGATGGGTGGGAATTCTTAGAAGAGTTTTTACGGTTACCAGTACATAAAAAAGTACTCGTTAATATTTTGACTTCATCCATTGATTCCGTGGATATAAAAAAATGGCAGTATTACAAAGAACGCACCAAGCACCCCATCAGTTTTCACAACAAACCTATTTTTTCAATTGATTTAGAGGATATTATGCGTGTACACATGGCTTCATAGCCATATTATTTTGCTATTTTTGAATGAATTTCATTGGTGTTTCAGCTGCCTAAACATTCAAAAATATGCGTCTATTCTGCTTACTTATCACTTTAGTTTTTATCATTTCTTGTGAAACGGAAATCGATAAAAAAAAGACGGATTTTGAAACCGTTTTTGAAACATCAAAAGGGTTTGAAACCGCTACCTACCTAGAAACCATTGACTTCTATCTTCGCTTGGCCAAAAACTACCCGGAAATTAATGTTCAAACTATTGGCAATACCGATAGTGGCTATCCACTTCACTTGGTTAGTTTTAATACCGATGGTGATTTTAACTTTCAAAAAATTGGTGGCTCTAAAACAATTGTGCTTGTAAACAATGGTATTCACCCTGGCGAAAGCGACGGTATAGATGCAACGATGATGATGTATCGTGATTTGGCAGAAAACAAAATCACACATCCCAAAAACGTGGTATTGGCTACCATTCCTGTTTATAACGTAGGGGGCATGCTCAATAGAAACACAACCACCAGAGCAAATCAAAACGGCCCAAATTCTTATGGGTTTAGGGGCAATGCCCAAAACTATGATTTGAATCGCGATTTTATTAAAGCAGATACCAAAAATGCAGAAACATTCACAGAAATTTTTCATTTGGTATCCCCTGACATTTTTATTGATAACCATGTGAGTAATGGAGCAGACTATCAATATACCCTTACGCACCTTTTTACACAGCATAATAAATTAGGGGGTCATTTAGGGAAGTACCTGCATGAAGAAATGATGCCTGACCTTGAGCAAAAACTATCTGAAACCAACTGGGATATAACCCCTTACGTCAATGTTTTTAATAGGCCACCAGAAACAGGTTTTTCGCAGTTTATGGATTACCCCAGATACTCTACGGGCTACACTACCTTATGGAACACCTTGGGAATGATGGTCGAAACCCATATGTTGAAACCTTATAAAACAAGAGTTGAGGGTACTTATGAACTAATGAAGCAAATGCTTGTTATTGCGGAAAATGACCATGAACAAATTCAATCTTTAAAAACCCAAACGGCAAATAATATAGCCAGTCTCAAATCATATCATTTAAATTGGAAAATAGACACTACAAAGATTACTACATTACAGTTCAAAGGTTTTGAAGTAGACACGCTAACAAGCGAAATTACTGGTTTACCAAGATTAAAATACGACCGAACAAGGCCATTTGTAAAAGAAACCGCTTACAGTAATTATTTTATCCCTAGTGATACGATAGCTGTACCCGCAGCGTATGTTGTAAAAAAAGGTTGGCATAAGATTATAAATCGATTAGCCATGAACCAAATCAAATTCTATGAATTGGAAGCGGATACCACTTTAGCTCTAGAGTCTTATCGAATTGCGGATTATAACACCCGCAAATCCCCTTATGAAGGCCATTACCCACATTATAACACAAAGGTCACCGGAAAAATCAAAAAAGTAAGTTTGCAAAAGGGTGATTACATTATCCCTACCAACCAAAAAGGGATACGGTACCTTCTAGAAACCCTAGAACCGCAAGCACCAGATTCTTTCTTTAATTGGAACTTTTTTGACGCCATTTTACAACAAAAAGAAGGTTTTTCACCTTATGTATTTGAAGACACAGCGCTTGAGTTACTAAAAAACGATGAGGATTTAAGAGAACGTTTTATCCTTAAAAAACAAAACGATGAGGAATTTTCAAAAAATTGGTACGCTCAATTAGATTGGTTATTTAAAAAATCTGATTACTACGAACCGGCACACATGCAATATCCAATTTACAGAGTACCCGCAGGTAGTGAGGCAGCATCAATCCTTAAAAACTGACTCATCTTCAAATAAAATTTTAATATTGATATACGAGTTTTGAAGTGCTTTTTTAATTTTCTTTACACCTTTCCACTTTACTTTGGTAATACCTTCATCTAACTGGGCAACTAATTCTCCATCGTAAGAAGTTTCCATCAAAAACCAAAAAACCTTTTTTAGTTTATACTTCCCGTTACGCTTAAAAATATGATAAGTTGTTTTAAGGTACTTATCGATAACAAGCCCTTTTACTCCCGTTTCTTCTTCAACCTCTCTAATGGCAGCCTTTTCAATAGACTCACCCTTATCTAATTTACCTTTGGGCAAATCCCATTTATCATTTCTATAAATAAAAAGCACCTTACCCTTTTTATTTCTGACCAACCCGCCAGCGGCGACCACGATAGGTATTTTACTACTGAATTTTTCTAAAATCTGTTCACTAGGGTCATAGATGTATGCTTTGGGCAATAGTTTTTTTGAAAGTGAGGTGATGGCATAGTGTATGGCATCATCATCCATTAAGAATACATTACCAACGGTATTGTCCGGCTTTTCATTTGTTAGAATCAAGGGTGACTCATTAACAAAAACTTTATACATTTGCGCAATGATTTTAGACAAGAACAGCGGCAATAAAACGGCTGAGCTATTGCTGCAAATTAATGCAATAAAGTTGAATCCTGAAAATCCTTTTATTTGGGCTTCAGGATGGAAATCGCCAATATACTGTGATAACAGAATAATTCTTTCATTTCCGACTATCCGAAATTACGTTCGTGAAGAGATGGCCAAGCAAGTAGAATTGCTTTATGGCAAACCAGATGTTATTGCTGGTGTCGCAACAGGGGCAATAGGTATTGGGGTTTTAGTTGCAGAGGCACTTGGTCTCCCATTTATTTATGTTCGACCAGAACCAAAGTCACATGGTAGAAAAAATCAAATAGAAGGACATATTGAAGCTGGCAAAAGTGTTGTCGTGATTGAAGATTTAATCAGTACCGGAAAAAGTAGTTTAAATGCCGTAAACGCTTTGGAAGAAGCTGGTGCAGATGTAAAAGGCATGATTGCCATTTTTACGTATGGATTTGACATCGCCACCAAAAATTTTGAAGAAAAAAATTTAACCTTACACACCTTGAGTGATTATGACCACTTAATCAATCAAGCTTCAGCAACCAATTACGTCAAAGAAAAACAATTAGAAACCTTATTGCAATGGAGACTAGCTCCCCAGCAATGGAAACAAGAATAATATGCACATAGAAGCTTCCAAAAAAAGGGTACAAAAAAGCAACAAAGAAGTTTTTGAATTCTTAAGTAATATCAAGAATTTTGAAGTTTTAATGCCTGATAATATTGATAAGTTTGAAGTATTAGATGAAAAAACATTCAAATTTGCTTTAAAAGGGATGCCTGAAATTATTCTGCGTCTCAAAGAACAGTATCCCTTTGAAAAAGTTATTCTTGGTGCTGCAAGTGAAAAACTTCCATTTACCTTAACCGCTGATATAAGTAGCATTGCTGATTCTGAAAGCGAAGTAGCCTTAAGTTTTGCTGGAGAATTCAATGCGATGATGGCGATGATGATAAAAAACCCCATTACCAACTTTTTGGAAACTTTATCGACAAATATGGATAAAATCGCTTAATACATTAAGCTAATTTCCTTTATGGAAAAAGCTTTAAATACTTGATCTTCTAATTCAACAACAAGCTGACCTTCAGCGTTTATTTTGCGAATAAATCCCATAAAAACAGTTCCGCCCTCATCTTTAAAAGTTGAGGGTTTATCTTTTCTAAAAAGAACCTGCTCATACTCTTGCTTTAACGCCTCCCATTTTGTGAAAGGTAGCTTTTCTATAGTGTTTTTAACATTTTTCACTAAATCTTGAAGTATATCCTCTAAGTGAAAAGGCTTATGCAATAACAATTGTAGCGAACTCACTTTTTTTAAAGAACCAAAATTAGTTTGGTTTACATTTAAACCAATTCCAATAATAGCTTTTGCCAAATAATCTCCTTGTAGCATATTTTCAATGAGAATTCCACATATTTTCTGATTCCCTGACATTATGTCGTTAGGCCATTTGATGGTCAAATCAGGAACTGACAACTGCTCCAAAGTCTTATAAACTGCCAATGAAACGGAACAATTTAAAAGTACTTGCTCTGAAGCGTTAAATTTTTCGAACTTTTTCAAAATACTGAAGGTTAAGTTTTTACCTTCTTCAGATATCCATTTAGTTCCCATTTGCCCCCTACCGCTAGTCTGGTTTTGGGTACTTACCACGGTGTAATCCAATGGATTGGATTCAAGAGCCAATTGTTTTAAATACAAATTAGTTGACTCCGTGGCATCAAGTTTGATTAATTGCATAATGACGCATTGTAAAACACATTGAATGTAATGTTAAAAACTGGCTGCGACAAAACAAAAAAGTAATAACTTTGCAGTAACCTAAAATATTTGAATGCAGAAAAAAACGGCTAGCGCGGATGAGCTGATTACCTTAATATTATCAGGAATAGAAGAAGTTAAAGGAGTAGAGATAAATTTACTGGACCTAAGAGAAATCGAAAACACCGTCTGCGACTATTTTATTATCTGCAATGGTACCTCTAACACGCATGTAAATGCAATTGTATCTTCCATTCAAAAGACCGTTAGTAAAGCAATCAAAGACAAACCATGGCATATAGAAGGCTCAGAAAATGCAGAATGGGTCTTAATGGATTATGTAAACGTGGTTGTCCATGTATTTCAAAGACAAATTAGGGAATTCTACGACATTGAGGGACTTTGGGGAGATGCCAAGGTCACTATGGTTGAAAGCAGCTACAATAATTAAAAAATGGCAAAAGAAAACAATTCAAATACCCCAAAAAAACCACGTTTTAGTTCGTGGTGGATTTACGGCATTATCGTTGTCCTCATACTTGGTTTTCAATTTCTTGGAAGCAGTAACTTTTCTAGCACAAAGAAAACAACTACCTCCGAATTACAGGAATACCTCAGAAATGGGGACATTGCGAAAATCTTGATTATTACAAATGCGAGACAGGCAAAAGTGTTTTTAACTTCTGAAGCAATGTCAAAAGATGTTCATAAAGAAGTTGCAGATAAACCGCTTATTCCTTCTACAGGTATTGTACCGCAGTACATTCTTGACTATGGCGACCTGCAAAACTTTGAGGACGAAATCAAGAACATCAAAAAAGATAATAATCTAGACACCATAGTTGATTTTGATACAGAATCAAATGTGGTAGGTGATTTGTTATTGTCTCTGCTTCCGTTTGCCTTAATTATTGGTATTTGGATTTATTTAATGCGCAGAATGTCCGGTGGAGCTGGCGGAGGTGCAGGAGGACAGATTTTCAATATTGGAAAATCAAAAGCCAAACTGTTCGATGAAAAAACAGATACGAGAACCTCTTTTAAAGATGTTGCTGGTTTAGAGGGCGCTAAAGAAGAGATTCAAGAGATTGTAGAATTTTTAAGAAATCCGGATAAATACACCTCTTTGGGTGGAAAAATTCCGAAGGGAGCCTTATTGGTAGGACCTCCTGGTACGGGTAAAACGCTTTTAGCTAAAGCAGTTGCCGGTGAAGCGAAAGTTCCTTTCTTCTCACTTTCTGGTTCAGATTTTGTTGAAATGTTTGTTGGTGTTGGTGCTTCAAGAGTACGAGATTTATTTAAACAAGC
>CAYGUO010000021.1:0-25462 GCA_964353095.1 uncultured Flavobacteriaceae bacterium
TGGAGTTTTAATACTTCGACAAGCTCAGCACAGGTTCCTTTTAGCGGTTGATACTGAAACAAGTTCAGCACATGTAACGAAGTTCGTATTTTTTTAAAGCGTTTTCAAGTCTTTTTAACGAAGCTTGTTGCGAAGTTTTGAACAGTTGCTAATCAAACAAATGAGAAGATAAATACCGGTCACCACGGTCACAGACAATAGAAACAATGACCCCACTTTCTAATTGCGAAGCCAACCGTAAAGCAACCGTTGCGGCACCGCCACTGCTCATACCAGAAAAGATACCTTCTTCTTTGGCCAATCGTTTTGCCATTGAAATGGCATCTTCTTGGTTAACATAAAGAATATCATCTACCTTTTTAGGGTTGTAAATACTGGGCACGTATTCAGGAGACCATTTTCTTATACCGGGTATTTTTGAACCTTCTTCAGGCTGTACACCAATAATTTTTACTTCGGGATTTTGTTCTTTAAGAAAGGTAGATGTCCCCGTTATGGTTCCTGTAGTACCCATACTGGACACAAAATGGGTAACCTCACCATCGGTATCCTTCCAAATTTCAGGTCCGGTAGTTTTGTAGTGGGCTTTCCAGTTATCATTATTCCCAAATTGGTTCAATAAAACAAAACCTTCTTCAGCGACTTTCTTTGCGGCATAATCACGAGCTCCTTCAATACCAATGTCCGCAGGGGTTAGGGTTACCTTTGCGCCATAGGCCCGCATGGTTTGTACACGCTCAATGGTGGAATTCTCGGGCATGACCAATTCTATGTTTAAGCCAAATACGCCCGCGACCATGGCCAAGCCTATTCCCGTATTTCCACTTGTGGCCTCAATGAGCTTAGAGGTTTTTGTAAAATCACCTCTTTTCAATCCTTCCTTTATCATATTAAAGGCAGGTCGGTCTTTGACACTTCCACCAGGGTTATGGCCTTCCAATTTAAAGAACAGTTTTACATTCGGGTTGGTGTTGAGTACTTTGGACTCGACCAAAGGAGTATTGCCAATTAAATCTAAAAGGGTTTTAGGCATCGGTAGCAGTTTTAATTTTTATTTCTGGAATATGATAGACCGTAGAATTTGGCGGTACCGACTTGGTCAGCCAAGCATTACCACCAATTGTGGAATTTGCTCCAATAACGGTTTCTCCGCCTAAAATGGTAGCATTGGCGTATATGGTGACATTAGATTCAATGGTTGGGTGTCTTTTGGTCTTTTGTAACGATTTGTTTACGAAGAGAGCACCAAGCGTAACCCCTTGGTAGAGTTTTACATTGTCTTTTATCACGGCCGTTTCACCAATAACCACACCCGTAGCGTGGTCAATAAAAAAGGAGTCCCCAATGGTCGCCCCCGGATTGATATCAACCCCAGTTTGACGATGGGCATATTCGGTCATTAACCGCGGTACCAACGGAAAACCTTCTTTGTAAAGCAAATTGGCCAGGCGATAGATGGCAATAGCATAAAAACCAGGGTAGGCCATGTATACCTCTTGAATGGATAAAGATGCAGGGTCGCACCTTAAAATAGCTTCTGCATCTAGGTTCAGTTTTTCTAGAATATCCGGTAGTTCTGCCACATAATTATTCCAAACCTTTTTGCAGGGTTTATGGGTTTCCCAACAGGCTAAATTTACCAGCTCGTCAAATTGTTTTTCAAGCTCTATTAGGTTGAGTTCTACTTTGGTATTGCTGTCAAATAAAGTGTAGAAGAGCGTATCGGTAAAATGCTCTGTATATTTTTTTAACCTAAAGTCTAAATGAGCTTGTTTTTTATGTTTTTTCAGCTGCGCTATAATTTCTGAGTTGTGCATGGAATTTGGTGTTATCCTGAAGTATCAAAAATAGCCATTCCCAAAAAACGAAGATGCTTAAAATGGTTAACTTTAGCTTAAATTAAAAAAGGTTTGCTAAATGGCGGATACGCGTATTAACAAAGAGACGTTTGGATTTTTAAAAAAGCTGGAAAAGAATAACAATCGAGAATGGTTCACGACAAACAAAGAAGAATTTAAAGCGCATGAAGTTGAGATAAAGTCTTTTTATACCAGCGTCATGGAAAATTTGAACAAACATGACCAAATTGAAAAAATGAAAGTCTTTAGAATCTATAGGGATGTTCGATTTTCAAAGGATAAGACTCCGTATAAGGCACATTTTGCGGGTTCGTTTTCAAGAGCGGGAGCAGAGCGCAGGGGAGGATACTACCTAAGAATAAAGCCGGGCGAAACTTTTGTGGCAACAGGTTTTTGGGATCCCAATAAAGAAGATTTACTTCGAATACGCAAGGAGTTGGAATTGGATGCTTCAGAATTTTATGATGTCACGGAACAAGCCTCTTTTAAAAATATATGGGGTGCACTTGAAGGGGATGCTGTGAAGACCGCACCAAAGGGTTTTGATAAAGAACACCCAAACATCGAACTAATTCGACACAAACAATTTATTTTCACTCGAAAATTTACGGATAAGGAGGTATTGTCACAAGACTTCTTAAAGGAGGTGAATGCCTCTTTTAAGGCGATACGACCTTATTTTGACCTAATGAGTTCTATTTTGACCACCAATTTAAACGGCGAGTCGTTAATAGGCTAAGGCTTCTTTTTCAAGCAGTTGTAGTTGGTCTTTCAAGCGTTTTACAATCATATTCGTTATTCGCCTGTTCAAAGCAGAAGCCTTGGCAATGTAAATCGTATATTCTTCAACGGTAAATAATCCCACAACGATTCCCTTTAATGCACTCCTAAATTTGATATCTTTTTGAATGGCGTTTTCGATATATTGTAATCGCTTTTCTAAAGAAAGCTCGTAAAAAGTGTTTTTATGTTTTTTGATATAGTTTTTAAACATTTCAATCAACAATTCATTTTGCATTTTTAAAATAGGGCGGAGGGTTTCATTTTGAAAACGCTCCTCATCGCTCATCATCGTGTTGATTTGGGTTGTCTTAATCTCGGGTCGCACTTTTAATAGCTTTGTAGACCGGTCGTCCATAGTGTAGTATTTTTATAAAGTTACAAGTTGTTAGCACCAAAAAGCCCGTGCTGTAAAAGGAGTTTTCAACTTCTTGTAAACAAAAAAAACCGCCGGTTAGGGCGGTTTCTTTATTTACCTATGTTTTAAACTATTTGCTTCCTAAGAAGGTTTCAAAAGATTTCATTTCAAGAGGAATCTTTTTTAGATATTTTGACTTTAGCTTGGCAAAATCTTCTTTTGCTGATAAAAATCGATTTGAAATGACTTCAATATTTTGAAGCTCCGCGCTTGAGGGTTTATCATAGCTAGAAGCTACTTTACTGTACATGTCGGTCATTTTTTCCCGAAGCTGCGGCTCAGCCGAACCAACATAATTATCGCCTGTGGTAATTACCAAGGTTTCTTTCAATGCATTCAGCTTATCTACTGTTTTAGTATCCCCATTGGCACTGGCATTGGTAATAATCTCATCCATTTCATATACCAGATATGCCAATTCCTGAGTCATATCATACAACTTCATGGTCGTACTATTTTTCAAGTCCCTATCTTGGGCAGTTAGTGGTGAGTTACTATCGTATACCAATTCAAAAGTGTGTTCAAAGGTTTCCTTTCCTTTGGTCATCACCGCTTTATACATTCCTGCAGGCACTTGGGGTGAAGTAAAACCACCAAAACTGAAGGTTTTGCCTTTGGCAACTTTAGGTTGTTTTCTGGTATAGTTCCAATCTACGATATTGATACCTTTAGACTTACCTGGTCCAAGTTCAGCAATGAAATTTCCATCCATGTCTTGAACTTCCATACTCATTTTACCAAAAGTGTGTCTCTTTTTTAGGTAATACTTGATTTGAACATCTTTGGTCTTGCTTTGTCCTACAAATTGGGTCTCACCACCAAAGTTTCCTGAAAACGCTCCGGTTTCACTGATTGTAGTCACGGGAGTTTCAAAAAAGTGAACGTTTTTGGTTAATACCTCATTGTTGATATCACGTAACGGAGAAATATCATCAATAATGATGACGCCTCTACCATGGGTACCTAGTACTAAATCACTGGTTCTTTTTTGTAAATCGATAAAATGAACAGCTACAGAAGGCATATTATTGGTAAACTTTTTCCAATTGGTACCGCCGTCCATAGTGATGTAAAGTCCGAATTCAGTTCCTAAGAACAATAAATCAGGATTTTCATAATCTTCTTGAATATTACGTGTTACACCAACCACGTCATCAGAGATAATATTAGTCCATGTTTTTCCAAAATCTGTGGTTTTATAGGCATACGGATTTTTATCGTTCATGGTATGGCCGTCAAAAACCGCATAAGCGGTACCTTTATCAAAGGTGCTGGCTTCAATATGATAACACCAAGTGTTTTTTGGAAGCCCTGTAATATTGGCAACGGTATTGGTCCATGTTTTTCCACCATCTTGGGTTACTTGAACATTACCATCATCTGTACCTACCCAAATTACATTTTGATCCAATGTAGATTCGGCAATAGTAAAAATAGTGGTGTGATTTTCAGCACCAGAATTATCTTTTGATAGTCCGCCAGAATCTTCTTGTTGTTGTTTAGCAGGGTCATTGGTAGTCAAATCTGGCGAAATGATTGACCAGGTATCTCCCATATCTTCTGATCTGTGCAAGTATTGGCTGCCCATATAAAAGCGATCGGGCTGATGTGTGCTAATGGCCATTGGTGCATTCCAGTTCCAACGTAAATCTTGGTCTTTGGAAGCATTCAAAGGTTGAATTGTTTTGGTAAGGTTTCTGTCAATATCAATACGCCATACATTTTCGGCACCTTGCATTTCAGAATAAACAATGTTTTTTGTTGGGTGTTTTAGTACGCGAAATCCATCACCGGCACCAATTGAATTCCAATCACGTGCTTCTACACCTCCGGGCGATGAGGAAGGTCCCCACCAAGAACCGTTATCCTGCAAACCTCCATAAACGTTATAGGGCTTTGCATCATCAACGCTAATCTGATAAAATTGTGATAAAGGCATGTTCTCAACAATTTCCATGTTGGTGCCACCATCCCAAGAGCGGTAAACCCCACCATCAGTTCCCACATACATAATATCAGAATCTTTAATACTGAAGACCATATCATGAATGTCAGAGTGCATATTCCCCAAGTTTTTAAAGGTCTTTCCGCCATCTCTTGAAATGGAGCCGCTTAATCCGCCTTTTACAACGACATCTTCATTTTTTGGGTCTACTACAATTCTTGAAAAATAGAAAGGTCTTACGGTAATACCGAAGTCATTATTTAATTGCTCCCATGATGCACCTGCATCATTACTGCGATATAATCCTTTTTTCTCATCTTTTTCAGCTTCAATCACTGTATACAGAACATTTGGGTTTGAAGGTGCTACGGCAATCGCTAAGCGACCTAATTTTCCCTCAGGAAAGCCATTATGGATTTTATTCCAAGTTTTACCCGCATCAACAGATTTATATAGCGCACTTTTTGCTCCACCAGATTCAAAAGACCATCCGGTTCTTCTAAACTCCCACATGGATGCATAAAGAATATTTGGGTTGGTTGGATCTATCGTTAAATCCGCACAACCAGTTCTTTGGTCTACGTATAATAGTTTTTCCCAAGTGGCACCTGCATCATTTGATTTATAGACGCCTCTTTCTTCACTATCTCCCCATAAGGCACCGAGTACCGCTACATAAACCTCTTGTGAGTTATTCGGATTAACGATGATATTCGCAATGCGTTCTGAGTTTTCAAAACCAATTTTATTCCAGTTTGAACCGCCATCCACCGTTTTATAAAGACCATCACCAAACGATACACTATTACGGGTCCAGGTTTCACCTGTTCCAACATAAATAGTATTATCGGGATCATTAGGGTCTAACTCCACGGCACCTATAGATTGGCAATAGTCATCAAATATTGGATTAAAGGTTGAACCTGCATCATTTGATTTCCAAACACCGCCACCTGCAGTACCTGCATAAATAATTCTACTGTTGGTAGGGTGGTTTTCCATATCATTGATTCGCCCACTCATGAGTGCTGGTCCAATGTGCCTAGCATTCATATCACCGAATAGGGCTTTACCGTCTATTGATTCTAAACTTTGGGCAGTACTTGTGGTAATGGCACAAAGTCCAATCGCAAGACTTGCAATTAGTAGTTTTTGCATGATTGTAGTTGATTTAAAAAAAGAGACCCAAATAGGGTCTCTTAATAGGTTATGTGATAATTATTCTTTTTTCTCGGTCATTTCTTCAGGGAAACTGAAAGAAGCACCTTCAACAGTAGGATTTAGCTCAATGGTCTCAATTGTAATTGGTTGTGATTGACCACCTTTAAGCCCTTGAGACATGGAGAACGGAAAGTACATTCCATCAACTTCTTGATAGTCGCTCATGGTCGTTTCGGACATTTGACCTTTCATTGGGCCCGATTTAATTTCGGCTTGAACTGCAATAGGCACAAAGTTTTCAGCATCGAAAAAATAAAAGGACACATCTTCTTCTTGATTACCGTCAACCGTAATAGGCTCTTTAACCAATTTTATTTTAAAAGTTTCTGCCCCATCGATAGTTTCTTTGCCCAATAGCTCAACGGTATATCCTTTTTCTTTATAATCTATAAAAGAATCTGGAAAGTCATTTGAATTCAATTTAAAGTTAGCCGTTTGTTCTGCGTCACTTTTTTCTGCTTTCATCGTCATCATATTATGACTCCAAAGGGTTTCACCATCAAAGACGCCCTGCTTTAGCTCTTTTCCTTGAAAGTTGATTACGGTCATTTGACGACCATCACTCATTTGATAGATTTCCAATGGAATTTCCATTCCACCTTGATTTACCTTGGCAGTCATTTTCATTCCTTCAATACTTTTCCAATTATCGATACCACCTGTATTTTCAAAATAGCTGGCAAGAATTTCATCTGCTGTTTGGGCTTGTAACGGAATTGCTAATGCAAATAATATAGTAGCAATGGTAATTTTTAATGTCTTCATTTCTTAGTGTTTTTATTTAGAGTTAACTATAGGTCTTAAAGGTATTTAAATTGTTACAAATCTTTCCATAAATTTTAAAATAGTATCCAAAATAATAGCATTGATAAATACATCTTAATTCTATTATATTTAGGGTAAATATATTTGAAATGAAATTTGGTAAGGTTGAACAACCTGAATTAATTGATTTTTCATTACCCGTAGACCATTTAGATACGGAAACCGTATTGCGTAAAATTGATACTAAATCGGACTTAGATGTTTTCGTAGGTTGTGCTAAATGGAACAGAAAAGATTTAAAGAATTTTTATCCCAGAGGAACAAAAGATGAGTTGGTCTACTATTCAAGTCAATTTAATACCATAGAATTGAATGCAACCTTCTACAGAATTTTTCCTGCGGAAGTTTATGAAAAATGGTACGAGAAAACACCCTCAAATTTTAAATTTTTTCCAAAAATGACCAACGAGGTAAGTCATTTGCGAAGAATGAACGAAAAGGTGTATGCTATTGCGGACAGGTATTTAGAAGTTACTTCATTGTTAAAAGAAAAACTCGGCACTATATTTCTGCAGATGCATAATAATTTCGGACCCAAAAATTGGGATAGGGTAGTACGTTTTGTGGAATACTGGCCAAAAGAATTTCCATTGGCTATGGAATTTAGGCATACGGATTGGTTTAATGATGAAAAAGTAGCGCAAGAGCTCTATCATTTATTGGAAGAAAACAATATCGCTAATATTCTGGTTGATACGGCTGGTAGACGAGATATGCTGCACATGCGGTTGACAAATGATGAGGCGTTTGTGCGTTATGTTGGTGCCAATCATGAAACAGATTACCCCCGTTTGGAAGACCGGGTCAAACGACTCTGTGAATGGAAAGAAAAAGGACTTAAAAAAATACACTTTTTTGTTCACCAAAATATGGAGTTGGAGTCCCCACTATTGTCAGCTTATTTTATCGATAATTTGAATCGAGAGTTGAAGACAAACTTATCATACCAAAAACGATTGGTGGGCAACAACCAGGTCTATTTTAACGTATTGTCCAAGTCTTTAATTAGGAGAAAACCAATTAAGATTGGCGGTATTGATATGAAAATAACCACTTTATTTAGTCATGCTAGGTTAAGTCATTGTATCTAGTTTCCTGTTGTAACCTTATTTTATCTTTTCCGCAGTAAGCAGAGCATTGCATTGACAAAATCTAATTTTCAATTTGACAAAGTTTACAATTCCATAATTACAAAGATTAAAGAGCAAGAAGACAACTAATATTCCATTTTAGCCGTATTTCTATTCTAATTTAGCTTTAAAAAGAAAAGATGCGATTTCATACAAGAAAATGGGTTAAGCCCGAAGATTTAAATGCCAACGGCACCTTGTTTGCGGGCAAGGTACTGGCGTGGTTGGATGAACAAGCTGTCATCTACGGAATCATTCAATTGGAAAACAAAAGAGTGGTTACAAAGTATATGTCAGAAATTAATTTTATGAGTACTGCGGTACAAGGTGATATTATTGAAATTGGCATTGAAGTAACTTCTTTTGGAAAAAGTTCCATAACACTCAATTGCGAGGTGCGAAACAAAATGGATCATGAAACCATTGTTACGGTCGATAATGTGATATTGGTTAATTTAGACGAACACGGTAAACCAAAACCCCATGGTAAAACCAAGGTGGAGTATGTTAAAGACCGTTTAGAAAAAATTGCTGGGGAAAAAGTGAATTAACTCCCTTGAATTTCTTTGGCAATAGCCTGAACCTCATCTAAAACACGTAATAGGTTACCTCCCCATAGCTTTTCAATTTCCTCTTCGGTATAGCCACGTTGTACCAGCTCATGAGTAACATTCATTGTTTCCGATGCATCTGACCAGCCTTCGATACCGCCGCCACCATCAAAATCAGAACTGATACCCACATGGTCAATCCCCATTTTTTCGACCAAGTAGTCAATATGGTTTACGAAATCGGAAACCGCTACAGCAGCAGGGGCATTGGTATCATTAACGACCATTTCTTTACCCATTTGCATCACTTTAGGATAATTCTCCATAAACGATGCTTTTTCAACATCACTAAGTGCTGAAAACTGTGAACGCTCATACCAATTGATCTCGAGAGAGTCTGCAATTTTCTGATATACTGATTTCATGAAAGCTGCCCTGGCCTCATGTTTTTCAGTATTAAGATATGAGCTAAAAGCGACAGTTTGCACAACTCCACCATTTTGCTTCATAAGCGCTAATTGTTCATCATCCAAATTTCTACTATGATCGCAAAGGGCTCTGGCTGAAGAGTGGGAAGCGATGATAGGTGCCTTGGAAAGTGCAATCATTTGCTGCATTGATTCTTTTGAAGGGTGCGAAACATCAATCATTATTCCTAACCTATTCATCTCTTTTACAGCATCTTCACCCAACTTACTTAAACCATTATATAGCCATACGCTATCTTTTTCACCTGTATTTGAATCGCAAAATTGACTATGCCCGTTGTGTGATAAAGAGATATAACGCGCCCCTTTTTTATGATATTCTTCGAATTTAGAAAGGTCTTCGCCAATTGGGTAAGCGTTCTCAACGCCTATCATAGCTACTTTTTTTCCAGCTTTTTGAATTCTTCTAACATCATCGGAATTGAGTGCCATTTCAATCAAATCCGGTGCAAATTCATTACAGAGTTTATGGATAGCTTCAAACTTAGAAAGTGCATTAGCTTCAGCTTTTTCATATCCGGCCGTAGTCAGTGAATCTTGCCCGGTATAAACAATAAACCATGCAACGTCAAGCCCACCTTCAATCATCTTAGGTAAATTAACCTGATTTTCAAGGCGTTGCGTGTAATTAATGCTATCTGTAAAATTTTTCACATTGATGTCAGCATGGGTATCAATGGTGATCACTTTATTATGTATTCTAGCTACTTTTTCTTCTAAACTTTCGGGTTGTTGTTTTTCGGTTTGTTTACAAGAGAAGATGGATACGAGTGCTATTAAGAATAGGAGCTTTTTCATTGTTAAAAGTTTTATACCTACAAATAAAGCATTTTGACAACATATAACCATGAATAGGTAACAATTAATTGCACACAGTACATGAAATGGGGAGTTTTAATATTATATAAACCAGATTGTTAGGTTTTGCTTAAAAAAACCAGCAATCTTTTAAAAGTTTTTAGTGTTGGATACTCGGGAATTACTATCACACCTATCAAAATTGGAAAACGGACTTGAGAGCTTCTCATTTGCAGAATTAAAAAGTGATGAGGCCACGAAACTCAAGAAATCTTTTGAGTCATTTAAAAACGGTTTAGAAGCCAAAGTTTTTGGGAGTAATGAGGTTATCATGGCAGATTTAGCGCCTGAAATGAATACTCCGGTAATGAAGAAAACGGAAGAACATACGGTCATCTCCAATGTGAGTCATGAAATAAGAACGCCGTTAACCGGTATCGTTGGTTTTATTGATTTATTAAAAGAAACCAAGTTGACGCAAAGACAATGGCAACTCGTTAACGCCCTCGGTGGCGCGTCACAAAATTTAATGGATGTTGTAAATGAACTTTTAGAATTTTCAAAACTGGCCGCTGGCCGCGAGAAGTTCGTAAAAGTTGCTTTCAAGCCTAAAAACCTAATAGGTGAGGTTGGGTTTTTGTGCAGAACCTTAATCACGAATAAAGAGATTGATTTGAATATTGAGATTGACGAAAATGTTCCTACAATCTTAAAAGGGGATCCTTCTAAACTATCTCAAATATTATTGAACCTCTTGGGCAATGCGATCAAATTTGTTGAAAAAGGTAAAATTGATGTTCAAATAAGGGTAAAATCAAACCAAAAAGAAAATGTATTTGTAGAATTCGTTATCGCAGATACAGGCATTGGTATTGCGAATGACAAGTTGAAGCAAATTTTTGAAGCCCATCAACAGGCAGAACCGGACACACATTTAAAATATGGTGGGTCAGGGCTTGGATTAAGTATTGTAAAAGAGCTCATAGAAAAATTGGGAGGATGCATCTCGGTAAACAGTATATTAGGTTCAGGCACAACTTTTAAAGTTATTCTTCCCTTTGAAAATGGCGTTTATAGCCTTCAAACAAATGATGATACAAATTATGACCACAGTAGCGACTCCGTAAAAAAAGAAAGCTTCTCTGGAACAAAAATTTTAGTGTTTGAGGATAACACCTTGAATCAAAAATTAATGGAGAATAGGCTAAAAACTTGGGGCTGTGATACGTTCATAACGGATAATGGTATTTATGGTTTAAAACTCCTTGAGAACCATGATTTTGATATGGTTCTGATGGATTTAAGAATGCCTGGCATGGACGGTTTTGAAATTGCCAGCCGAATGAGACAAAGTAGCAATCCTAAAATAAAGAAACTTCCCATAGTTGCAATCTCAGCTGATTTCAGTGAGACTGATCAAGAAAAGTGCGAAGCATTTCAAATCACTGATTTGATTTTAAAACCCTACAATGCTAACGAACTGCATGAAATTATTAGACGTAATACAACAAAAATGATAGTCGCTAAAAACACAACCACCTTAATTCCGGAAGAGCAAACAGACGACATGGTTTTGGTAAACCTGAATCCTATTTTAGAGCAATGTTTAGGTCAGACAGAACTTTTAGACGAGTTGGTAAGGCTTTTCAAACAAAATATTTTTGAATTTATAGGAAAGGTCAAAATACACTTGCAGAGCGGTAATGTTCAGGGCATTGGTTTTGCCGCACATAAAATCAAATCATCCCTTAAAATGTTGGAAGCAAATAGCTTATCACAAATTTGTGAGCAAATAGCCTTAGGTTGCAAGGCCAATCCCAACCAAAATACCCTAAACAATTTATACCAACAATTTTTGGAGGAATACCCAAAAGTTGAAGCCCGTATAGACGCCCAAATGAATAGCCTAAAAACAAAATAACAAACCGCCAATTGGAACCAAAAAAACTGTTGCTGGCTGAAGATGATGCGATGCTGGCCTCTTTATTAAAATACCGATTAGAAAAAGATGGATATGCCGTATCTATCAGTGTCGATGGAAAAAAGTTTAAGCAAGAAATTGAAATAAACTTTCCGGATGCTGTGATTTGCGATGTGATGATGCCCTACTTTTCAGGTATTGAACTTGTTGATTATCTACGGAATGAGGTAAAGTCAGATATCCCGATTATTCTAATTTCTTCAGCTTCAAATGAAGAGAATGTAATTAGTGCCTTAAACATGGGGGCTAATGATTTTTTAGCCAAACCCATAAGTCCTTCAGAGTTATTGGTGCGAGTTTCAAGAGAAATTAATAGATACTATTGTACATAAAACAACTAACATATAATTTATTTCTATTAGTGAGTTCCCCCAAGATACATACTGATCTTTTGTGGGACTTGACACTATTGTTTGTCGTATTGGCAAGTCTTTACTTTTCTTTTATTTTCATTTTCAAAAAACGGTTTTCAATCCGTTTTCATAACAAAAAAAATAAGCGGGCCGAGTTGGCTCCAATCATTAGTAATTTTCTATTCCATAGTCCGGAAGACCCCAAAGCGGAACAAAAAGAATATGTAGAGCTGAAAATTCAAATACGGGAATTCTTAACGGAAAAACGCTTCAGAAAAATATTGGCGGATATTCTTTTTGATTTGCAAAAAGACGTAGCCGGAGGAACAAAAGAACGACTTTATAATTTATATGTAGAGCTTGGTTTACATCATGACGCTTACAGTAAATTATCAAGCTGGAGATGGAATACGGTAGCACAGGGAATTCTTGAGCTATCACAAATGAAGGTCCCTGATTCATTTCAATTACTATCTAAATTCATTAATGATAAAAGAGGAGTTGTAAGAAAACAAGCTGAAATTGCTATTGTTTCTTTACAAAATAACGGTATTGACCACTTACTCGATTCTACCAAGTATGCCATAAGTGAATGGCAACAGCTAAAACTTATTGAAGCTTTAGGCACCAATCAAAATTATATTCCACCTAAATTCAAGTCTTGGTTGGTCTCTTTTAACAAAGATGTGGTGTTGTTTGCATTACGTCTAATTAGACACTTTAACCAAAACGAAGCCTCACCCTCTATCGCTGAATTAGTGAAGCATAAAAATGATGAAATAAAAATTGCTGCAATTTCGTGTATCAAAGATTTTAATTTTAAAGATGCCAATGGGACTTTAAAAAAGGTTTTTTGGAAATGCAGTGATGCGGTAAAACTTCAAATATTAGAGGCCCTAAAAGAAATTGGGGATCATGGAGATTTGATGTTTTTGGAAGAAGTTGGAAAAATGGAGAAAAGCTTTGCTGTAATAAGTAAAGCATACGCAGCAATCAATACGATTGAGCCAGATTCTGTCTTACCCACTAAAGATATTGTTCAAGACTTGGAAATCCCTATTATTCAAGGAAAAAGCGGCTTAGAAGATGCCGATTTTTTAGAAATGGAAGTAGTGTATGTTGAAGTCCCCTATGAACTCATACCTAAAGCTATAGAAGTTGAAGAAATAGAAGTATATAATCTAGTTGCGCAAGATGAAGATGTCAATCCTTTAGCAACTGATAAGGAGGAAAACCTAACAGAACCGGTATTAGAAGTAGAAGAACAACAAAAGAACCAAGAAATTGTAGAAGTTGCTTTTGAACTTGGAGAAATGGAAGTAGCGTTAGATCAGGCTACCAACGACTCCCTCGGTTTACTGCGTTTTGATAGTTCTAGTTATGATGAATTTGAATTTTCAGCGTTTCAAGATGGTTACGTGAATATGTCCATAACGGAACGGAATGCGTTCTTCGATACGTTAGAATGTTCAGGTGGTGATAGAGAAGCGCAGCTTTTAGAGTTCATAATGGAAAATGAAGAAGACGCAGAACTTCGGTTTCGCGCATTCGATATTATGAAAAGGATTGACAAGGACCAAATTGATAATGTAGTCGTTTTTTGCGAAGAAGATCATTCTAAAGTGGTAAGTGAAGATTTGCCAGAAGTACCGGAAATACTGCCAGAGCACAGTATTTTTTATGAATTGTACCAATACGCATCCGATCAAAATTCTAAAGAAATTTTGATAAAAGAAATGATGCTAATTGGTGATGAAAGAGAGTTGCCATTTTTACATAAACTGTTGGAGACGGAGAACGATACAATTAAAACATTGGCGCAAAAGGCCATTGTTTGTATTCAAGAAATTGATGTAAAAGCAGAAAACAATGATTTGACCAATGAAAAAGTAAATGAGGGTAGTGATATGCAGGTTTCAAACTCAATTTCTGAAATCAATTTTGACGCCTTTCAAGGTTTGCTTGATGAATCCGTAAAAGAATCCATAAACGAAGAACAGACCAATGATACCCGTATTCCCCTAGAGCTTTGTTTTTTATATGATGAGCTGGGAATTTTATATGATAAGGAAAATACTAAAAACGATTTAGACCTAAATTTTGAGTTGTCTGATGAGTTTTATATGATGGCTAAAGTTCATAAATCAAATCAAGAAAGGTAAAATGAGCGGCGGAATATTTGAAATCATATTGGAATATATCAACACCGTCTTTTTGGTGTTCTCGGTGGTGCTCTTTACCATGTTTAGCATTATGGGCTATTTATCTACTAGAAGTTCTATTCATTATAGAAACAAAAACAGTATTGGAGAACTGTCTAAAGTAATGGCTTCCCCATTGGCACCATCAATAACAATAATTGCACCTGCTTATAATGAAGGCTTAACCATTGTAGAAAATATTCGTTCCCTATTATCACTAAAGTACGTGAACTATGAGGTAATGGTGGTAAATGATGGTAGTAAAGATGATACCCTTGAAAAAATGATCTCGGCATATCATCTTGTAAAAATTGACAGAAAAATTGACCCAAACTGGCGCTCAAAACCAATTAGGGGCATCTATAAATCAACCCAACCTTCTTTTTCTAAACTAACGGTTATTGATAAGGCCAACGGAGGTAAATCTGATGCCATCAATACGGGTATTTATCTTTCTGAGAGTAAGTATGTCGGTTGTATTGATGTGGATTGCCTATTAAAGCCAGATGCCTTATTACACGTAGTGAAATCGTTTTTTCAACGCAGTAAAAAGAAAGTTATTGCTGTTGGTGGCGTGATACGTGTGGCAAATTCATGTGGTATTTCTGGTGGAACACTAGAAGAAATTAGATTGCCTAAAAACTGGCTGGCAAAATTTCAATTATTGGAGTATACGCGCTCTTTTCTTTTAGGAAGAATGGCTTGGAGTCGTGTGGACAGTCTTCTAATTATATCAGGTGCTTTTGGTTTTTTTGATCGTGAAATTGCAATGGCCGTTGGCGGTTATGATACGGGTACGGTAGGTGAAGACATGGAAATTATTTTTAGAATGCGTCGTTACATGCACGAACGCAAAGAACCCTATACCATAGAATACATTCCGGATCCATTATGCTGGACAGAGGTGCCTGAAGATTTAAAAATACTGGTCAATCAGAGAGATCGCTGGGCTAGGGGTAATCTGGAGACCTTATTTAAGCATAAGGATATGTTTTTCAATTCAAAATTTGGCAGACTTGGATTAGTGAGCTATCCCTATTGGTTTTTTTATGAATGGCTTGCCCCATTACTTGAGTTTTTTGGGTTTTTCACCATCATTTTATTTTGGTATTTAGGAATTCTGAATTGGGAATTCTTTTTGGCCATTACGGCATGTATCTACATGTATTCTATCATGTTTTCTTTTTATGCCATTTTATGGGATGTATATACCTATAACGAGTATAAAAAAACCAAAGATATTTTAACGCTCATGTTATGTGCGATAATAGAACCAATAGCGTTTCATCCCATTGTGGTATGGGCGGCGGTTCGTGGTAACTATAAGAAACTCTTCCGGGTAAAGTCTGGTTGGGGTTCTCAGGTAAGAAAAGGTTTCGCCAAGGCAACTTAAATCATTAAAATGAATACAAGTAAACGGGATAGGTATACCCTAAAACAATACACAAGATTGATTATCGCATTTTTTGCGATACTTCTGGTATTGTCCGTATATCAGTATACTACGCTATATTTTAAAGGAGTAGTTGATAGTATTTTGAGCACAAGTTTCTTTATTACTGTGGCACACCAATTGGGGTATGCCTCCGTAGTATCTTTGCTGCTTGTTTTTCCTTTTAATTTTTGGGAGAATTTCAGGCCCTCTTACGGACTCAACTTGGTTTTTGGAATATTGATTCTATTACTCATTGTAGAAGCGATGTTGGTGAGCTATTACTGTACCGTATTAGTGCCGTTAGGTTCTGATTTATTGGGATATAGTTTTTCTGATATTAAAATGACCATCTCCAATTCCGGTGGTGTTTCCATTTTACCATTTATTGGGGTCATAGTCATAATTGCCCTATTTTTTGGCACCTACAAACTAACTTCAAAATACTACCATTATTTAGGCAGAATGTATCCTTTTACGATTATCCTATTCAGTCTCTTCATCTCTACTTTGTTTATAGAAGGACAACCTATTAATGAAAACAAAACACAATATTTAGCGGTAAACCTTTATAATTCTACCACAGAAGATACTAGCTATGATGCCAATGTGGAATACCCTTTGATTAAATCGCAACGAATAGAGAATGTATTAGGTGCGTTTTTTGAACTAAAAGAAGAAAAACCCAATGTGGTCTTTTTAATAGTTGAAGGTCTAGGACGTGATTTTGTAGGAGAAGGGGCAGAGTATGGTGGTTTTACACCTTTCTTAGATTCCCTAAGCACCAAATCTTTATACTGGGAAAACTGTTTGAGCAATACGGGTAGGACCTTTGGTGTACTTCCCTCACTTTTGGGTTCTTTGCCTTTTGGTAAAAGTGGGTTTATGGAACTTGATAAATACCCCAATAAGCTTACGTTATTTAGTATTCTGAAAAATAACGGATACCATACTTCTTTTTATCAAGGAACCAATAGTTCATTTGATGGGGTCGATAGATTCTTATTAAGTGAGAATGTTGATTTTGTGCTCGATAAATCAGGATTCGGAAACAAGTATAAAATGCAAGCTGAAGACAATGCAGGTTCTTCATGGGGCTATCCTGATAAAGAACTCTTCAAAAAAAGTATGAGTTTACCGCGAAAGGAACAGCCTAGAATGGAAGCTTATATGACCATTAGTAACCATGAGCCTTTTATACCGCCACAACAAGAGTTTTTTGAAAAACAAGTAAAGCAGATTTTAGCGAATGGCACTTTTGACTCAAAAATTGAAAAAGTAATTAAGAAAAATGATAATGTTTTTGCGACGTTACTATACACTGATAGTGCCTTAAAATATGTAATGGAGGAGTATAAGCAGCAACCAGGCTATGATAATACCATTTTCATCATTACAGGTGACCATAGATTGATTCCTATACCACAAAGAAATAACATCAGTCGTTTTCATGTACCCCTTATCATCCATAGTCCTTTACTGAAAACTACCCGAAAAATGAGTTCTGTATCCTCTCATTTTGATGTAACACCAACACTTTTGGCCCTATTGGATGGTCAATATGAGATGAAAATGCCAAAAAAAGTAGCCTGGATGGGTGAAGCACTTGATGTAGAGGAGAAATTTAGAGCTATCAAGAATATTCCATTAATGCGGAATAAGAATGAATTGAAAGAATACGTGAGTGCTGACAAAGTATTCTCTGATGGTGCTATATATGAACTGGATGAGAATATGGACTTAGGAACCTCTTTTGGTGGTTCAGCAGTGGAAAACAGACTTCAAGCATTCAAATCAATGAATGCGTATGTAACTGCCAATGATAAGATTATACCGGATAGTCTGGCCATTTTCACGGTGAAAACAGAAAATTTTACGAACAGCGAACTAGTTTGGTTCAATAGCCTTTTAAATGAATACGATTCTGATAAATTATATTTCATTGCCCGCAAGTTTGCTTTTGATAAAGAATATGACAAAGCCTTGTTGTTAAGTCGTTATATCATGTCAGAATCACCCAGTCATATTGATACTAAAATATTAACAGGTCGTGTCAATGCGTGGCGAGGAGATCGAAAAAAAGCGATTGAAATATTAAATGCCTGTATCAAAATGAATCCCAATTATATTGATTCGTATGCAGCACTTTTTGATGTTTACTATTGGGATGAAAGGCATAAAGAGGCCCTTCAACTAATAAAGATAGTTGAGGAGAACAGTTCAAGTGTTAAAGAAATAAGTGACAAAATTGCCCGCGCTAGAAGAGAAGCACGAAAAAATCAAATTGCGGCCTTAGACCAATGAAAACAAGCAGCATTACATATCGTTTTATGGTACTTATAGGGCTTTTTAGTTCTGTATCCTTTTCTCAGCAAATGGCTTCAACGATTTTTGAAGATGAGCCTTATGAAGAAGCATATCATCTCGCAAATGATGGAAAATATCAATCTGCTAAAAAAATACTGGTCGAAACGGTAAATCAACCAAGCGAAGATAATAATGCACGATTTTTGTTGGCACGTACCTATAGTTGGAGTGGTCAATATGCTAAAGCACGTACGGAATTCAATACCATTACATCACAAACGAAAGAAGACAGGGTTATTTGGATTGCAGCCGTCAAAAATGAACTTTATGCCAAGGAATATGCCGTTGCCCTTGGACTCTCAAATAAAGCCCTTTCCTATATCAAAGGGGATAAAGAGTTAAAACGATTAAATGAGTTGGCTTTGCAGGGTATTAGCGATATGGAATATTCTGATAAAGGCTGGTATAATCAAGAGACTACGTTAAAACAGCTTAAAGAAACTAAAAAGACATCAGGGGAAAAATCAAAAGAAGAAAAAGAAGTTAGTTCAACAGAGGCCAAAACTACGGAAGAACCATCGGTTCCTAAAAACAGAATTGGCGTAAACAATGCCTTTACCGTATTCAACGAACGTTATGACCCGGTTATTTTTTCAAGTGTCACTTTTAGGCACCAGACTAAAATTGGAACGGTACTGCCCAGAATCAACTATAGTAATCGCAACGGGCAGCACGGCCTGCAATACGATATTGATTTCTACCCCAAGTTTTTAAAACGGTTTTATGCCTATGTCAATTATGGGTATTCCAATGCCTCTATTTACCCAAACCACAAGTTTGGCACCGATATTTATATGAACCTACCAAATGCTATGGAGATTTCTGCTGGTGGACGTTATATTAGCAATGCTACTAGAGAAATTAGAGCGTTAACGAATTCCATTGGCTATTACAAAGGCAATTATTATTTCACCTTACGTTCTTTTATTTCTCCAAGAGAAAATAACTTAATCAGTGTTTCAGGTAATTTATTGGTGCGAAAGTATTTAAAGGATGCTGAAAACTTTTTTGGTGTGAGTATGGGAATGGGCTTTACGCCAGAATTCCGTCAGTTTTTTGCGGGCGAAGAGTTATTGGCAGAAACGGTGCTATTTGTTGAGTCACAACGTTTGAACATGCAGTATCAGTTTACGCCTAAAAAATCTCCCAACATCTACAGGGCCAATATTGGTATACGAAGGCAAGAATTGGCCTTTGATTCCGGTAGCTTCTTTTGGGCTATTTCAGCTGGTATGACCTATGAAGTGAAATTCTAAGCGTACTATTGGCTAAGGAATCAATCAAATACCCACTTGTCGGCATACATACCGTACACTAGACCAAGCTCATTATCATAAACATACTTTTCATCTTTGCCTGGGTCAAAGTTTACATTGTACACATAAACCTTAATACCGTGTTCTCTCAATTGGTTTAAAAACTTTGTTTGACTTCTGATGATGCGTCTTGAAACTGCCGCATATTTAATATTATTTACTTTTAAATAGTTGATTTTATCTCCTACTAAGGCAAATAGCGGCTCTTGTGAAATAATAACGTTGACACCATTTGCAGAGGCTTCATCAATAGACATCTGACTAAAAAGCTCCATAAGCAACCTGCTTTTATCAACAAATTTTGAAGCAAAGCCTACTGGGTCATTCAATTTATCAGTAACCAATATGGCATCAGGGTGTGCGGCAAACCAATCATTGATACCCTTCATATCAAGGGTAGTGTAATCGCCATATATTTTATGTTTCATAAATTCTTTGTGGGTAGGGGGTAAGGCTCCTGTAAAATCTGTAAATCTTGCCCACATCTTCCAGTCATGCGCTGCTACCAGTTTTCCATCCGCGGTTTTGATAATATCCAATTCAAACAAGCGAAAACCTTTTTTATAGTTTTCATCCAACGCTTCTTTTGAATTGGTAGATTTTATCCCTTTAACCTCTCCACCAGCATGGGCAATATACCGGTCATTGTTAGGTTCAAAAGCATATTTTATTTTAGGAAAGTAGACCTTCTCATCTTTTAAATTAAGTGGTAGTAATATGGTTTTGTTTACCGAGGTATCATCAATAAATTCTTGTATTTCGCCATTTGCGTGAAACATGACATAAGCCTGCCTCCCTTTTAAAGCACTTAATTTTGATAGGCCTAAGGTATTGAGCTCATCTGATTTGCTTAAGGCTCCTTTTACAGCGGAGTCATGGGCCAACAGTGCAAATACCGTGTTGTTCTCAAGCATTTGTCTTAAATGTTCGACTAACTCTTCCAAAGCTTCTGAGCTTGAATAAGTATCAAACCCCTTGAATTCAAAAGTGTTTGGGCTGTTAAAATGAACCAAGGTTAGTCCACGTTCCAATTTTTCATCAATAGCATTGACTACGAAACCACTCCTTTTTTTTGCATTGAATCCGTGACTGGCCAATTTGATGCTTGAAGGTGATTTTTTGGCAGCAGTTTGTTGTGCCCTGCTACCATAAATAGTACCCAATAGGAATACCAATAAAATAGTGGTCGAAACGCTATGTAATAGTTTCATTTACTTGACTTTAGGTGTTGGTTGCGATGAGAAAAATCAATAATAAGAGATTGATTTACAGCGCTACTCCTTAAACGTGCTTAGAATTTCCTTATTGTTAGTTGAACTAAAAAAGCGCATTAGAAATTCAATTTGAAAGTATATTCTTACTAACAGTTTCACAACAACTTTTCACACGTTCACCACAAATTATTGTTGTGCTAAAATCTTTCAGATAAGTTTACGTTCATAATCACAGACCCGAATTTTAAAACCGAAACAAGTATGTTGTACGATACCTACGGCGAAGAATACTTAGCCTTTTTGCAAGAGTTAAATGAAATATTGAGTATTAATGAACTGGCAGAGCTAGATTACTTATAGTCTGTCTTAATAACTTTTACTATGGAGAAACAGAATCAAGAAAACAGCGCATACGTACATTTTATTCATAACCTGAATGAAATACTAGTAAATTATAACATCAACCAATTGAATTGTTCTTAAGTTTAAGTGTATATCAATAGAAAAGGGGCCCTTGAAAAAGAAGCCCCTTTTTTAATTTTTAACCTATTGATATTACCCTAGATATGTTTTTAAGATTTTGCTTTTAGAATTATGTCTTAATTTTCTAATCGCCTTCTCACGGATTTGACGAACGCGTTCGCGCGTTAAATCAAACGTACTTCCAATTTCTTCCAAGGTCATTGATGGTTGTTCCCCAATACCATAATATAGCCTAACCACATCTGCTTCTCGCGGTGATAAGGTATCCAAAGCCCTATTGATTTCAGTATTTAAAGACTGGTGCATCAACTCGTTATCCGGTTTTGGTGATTCGCCGGCACGCATTACATCATATAAGTTGGAGGTTTCCCCTTCTTTTAAAGGCGCATCCATAGATACATGGCGCCCGGAGTTTTTAAGAGACTGTTTTACCTCAGTAACCGTCATATCAAGCTCTTTGGCAATTTCCTCTGGAGAGGGTGGACGTTCATGGGCCTGCTCTAAATACGAAAATGTCTTTTTTATTTTATTGATGGAACCAATTTTGTTCAAAGGCAGTCTCACCACACGTGACTGCTCCGCCAATGCCTGTAAAATGGATTGTCTTATCCACCATACTGCGTAAGATATAAACTTAAAACCTCTGGTTTCGTCAAAGCGTTTTGCCGCTTTTACCAAACCAACGTTTCCTTCATTGATTAAATCTGGTAGTTTTAAACCTTGATTTTGGTATTGTTTTGCAACGGAAACTACAAATCTAAGGTTGGCATTGGTTAATTTCTCAAGGGCAGCTTGATCTCCTGTTCTTATTTTTTGGGCAAGTTCTACTTCTTCTTGGGCAGTTATTAAATCTATTTTACTAATGTCTTGTAGGTATTTATCTAAAGATTTGGATTCGCGGTTAGTAACCTGCTTAATGATTTTAAGTTGCCTCATTCGTTATTCGCGTTTAAATGAAATTAAAAACTCATAATACATTTTTAGATCCTAATTTCCAAATTAGGCAGCTCTTTATTATTAAATATTTATCATCATCCTAAAATTTTTGCCTCAATTTCATCAACTTCCAAATTGTTGATAGTATTTTGAAGATTTCCCTGTTTTTAGCAAAGTTTACGTGTAAAAATCTTATAATTTTGTAAGGTTTATTATTTGCGAATTTAATATTGAATCCTTTTGGAGGTACAAAAATCAGTTGCTAGAAAAACACTTTACGATTACCAGTTAGAAGATTTGACCAGAATCTTTAAGCAATTGGAAGAGCAGCCCCAGGGTAGCAATCTGTTGTATCAGTTACCCACTGGCGGAGGAAAAACAGTGGTTTTCTCTGAAATAACCAGACGTTACATTGAACAGACCAAGAAAAAAGTAGTCGTGCTAACGCACCGCATTGAATTAAGTCGTCAAACCTCTAGAATGCTTGATGGCTTTGGTGTGAGCAATAAAATTATCAGCAGTGAGGTAAAAGAGCTTGATGATCAAGATAACTACATGTGTTTCGTTGCCATGGTAGAAACGCTGAACAACAGACTGCAAGAAGAGAAGGTTAAAATTAATAATATTGGTCTGGTCATTATTGATGAGGCCCATTATAACTCTTTCCGAAAACTCTTTAAATACTTTGAAGAATCTACCATACTTGGTGTTACCGCTACTCCTTTAAGTTCTAACATCAAATTGCCCATGAAAGACCACTATAAAAAGCTGATCGTGGGCAAGTCAATAAAATCATTGATTGAAAAAGATTTTCTGTCCAAAGCCAACCTCTATAATTTTGATGTTAGCCTAAAGAGCTTAAAACTAGGTATTCACGGTGATTATACCGTAAAATCATCTGATGAGTTTTATGGTAATCAAAGCATGTTGGGTAAGTTGATGACTGCCTACGAAGAGGTTGCTAAAGGAACAAAAACCTTGATTTTTAATAATGGCATCAATACGTCACATTACGTATATGAAATCTTTAAAAAGGCAGGTTATAATGTACGTCACTTAGATAATAGAAACACTGCAAGCGAGCGAAAAGAAATTTTGGAGTGGTTTTCAAAAACACCAGATGCCATTCTATCTTCCGTGAGTATTTTGACAACGGGTTTTGATGAACCTACGGTAGAATCTATCATCTTAAATCGGGCGACACGTTCGCTTACCCTTTATTTTCAAATGATTGGGCGTGGCTCGCGTGTACTGCCAAACAAAAAGGAATTCAATGTCATTGATATGGGTAATAATATTGCCCGTTTTGGCCCTTGGGACGAGCCTATTGATTGGCAAGAGATTTTCCATTTTCCAGACTTTTATTTGGAGAACATCAAAAATGATGAGGAAATTGAAAGGGAGTTTGTTTATGAGATGTCCGACGAGCTCAAAGCTAAATTCAGTAAATCGGAAAAGATTCATTTTGATATCAAAGCGGAATACAAAAAAGTATTTGCTGAAGGGGGTAAGTCAAAATTGGTTTTGGAACGCAGTATCGAACAACATGCCAATATTTGTGTAGAAAATAGTGAAGACATATTTGATGCCCGTATTCTTGCCAAAGAGCTTAAAGATGAAATTGCTTACAGAGTACGGCAGTATTCGTATTGTATCATGAACAATACCAAAAATTACAAAGAGTGGTTGGAAGAGGACTACGAGCGCAAACTGCGTTCCAGTATTTCTAAAAAATTCGCTGCAATGATGTAATCGCTTTTGGTCATTACACGCTATAATAAGATACTTGGGCCAACCCCTGCTATTGACATTTGAACCTAAAAATTGAAAAAAGCCCTATTTATTGGTTATGTATGGCCAGAGCCAAATACAACAGCAGCTGGGCATCGCATGCTGCAGTTGCTCAAGACCTTCATACCATACGAACATGAAATCACTTTTGCTACAACAGCTTCACATACCAGCTATTCCGAAAGTTTAGAAGATTTGGGTATTGCCACTAAAGCGATCCATTTAAATGACCCTAGCTTTGATCATTTTATAAAAGAATTGCAACCTGATGTGGTCATTTTTGACCGCTTTATGGTAGAGGAACAATTTGGTTGGCGTGTTGCAGAAAACGCTCCGAATGCACTGAGAATATTAAATACGGAAGATTTACATTCCCTTAGAAAAGCTAGGGAAACATGTCATAAAAATGGGGTGGATTTCAACAATGGAGCTTGGCTTCAAAATGATATTACAAAACGAGAGGTTGCCAGTATTTATCGCTCTGATTTAACCTTGTTGGTATCTAGTTTTGAAATGGAACTACTTGAACGTGAGCTAAATATTCCCTCAGCACTGGTCTATCATTTACCTTTTTTACTAAAAACCATTTCTTCAGAGGAAGAGCGACACTGGCCAGCTTTTGAGGCGCGTACCGATTTTATCTGTTTCGGTAATGGTAAGCACGCGCCTAATGTAGATGCTATAAAATACTTGAAAACAGCTATTTGGCCTTTAATCAAGAAAGAACTTCCAGAAGCTAAACTGAATATTTTCGGAGCGTATTTGCCACAGCAGATACAAGAGCTGCACCAACCCAAAGATGGGTTTTATGTTAAAGGCTGGATTGATGATTTAAATACCGAATTACAAAATAGCAGAATCAATCTAGTGCCGCTACGTTTTGGTGCAGGAATTAAGGGAAAACTCACCCATGCGATGCAGAACGGCACACCGACAGTATCCACTAGCATTGGGGTAGAGGGTATGTTCGCTGATGCAGCTATGCCAGTTGCAGTTGCTAATAATGCAAAAGAATTTGCAAAAGTGGCCATAACCCTTTATAAAGATAAAAGCCAATGGACCTATTTTCAATCAAAGGGAATCAAGGCTATCAATACACGCTATAACAAGAAGACTTTAGTGCCGATGTTCTTCAATCAACTTGATAAGCTTCAGAAGAATTTAATGGAACACCGTACTGCAAATTTTATCGGTAGTTTATTACAACATCAGACCATGGCAGCTACGAAATATATGAGTAAATGGATTGAAGAAAAGAATAGGAAAAAATAGCGGTTTCGTTATCGGTCTAGTGTATGATTTCGGTGCGTATTTAAGTACTAAAGTTAGCAAATAAATCACAGATAGAAAGTCCGCGAGGACTTTCGTAAGTA
>CAYGUO010000022.1:0-8641 GCA_964353095.1 uncultured Flavobacteriaceae bacterium
TTCCTACATGCTCCATGATATCCATTTCACCTGCAGCAGGCCATGGATTAGTTAAATAATCACCGCCCAACATCCATATTGCGGGCCAAGTGCCTCCACCAGTCGGTAATTTAGCTCTAGCCTCTACACGACCGTAAGTAAACTCTTGTAAACCTTCTGATTTTATTCTTGCAGAAGTGTACGATGCACCTGAACTACCAGAAACTCCGAAATCAAAGAAAATCACTACCCTATCATAATTAAAAGCGGGAGCTGCACTACAATCAAAAACCAAGGTTTCCCAAGTATTCGCTGTTGTAGTAGTCGCGTCAACCTCAAAAAACTGGCTGCCATCTGCTGAATTTTCAATTTTCAAGCGAACTGTAGCACCAACTTTTGGAGACCATGATTGTACTGTTATCCTATTGTTTGCAGTTAAATCCAAGGGGGCACTAAGGTCAAAGAATGTACCTGCAAAAGTTTCTGCACCAGCAGCTTTAGTAAACTGCCCTACGTTACCAGAAGTGTTTATTCCTGATACATCAGGGTTGGCAATTACTTCAGATTCACCACCACCGAATCCAGTGAAATCAGGAGCTGCTCCTTCAAAATCTTGAATTGACTCTTGCGGGTTCCCCGTTGCATCGGCCAGTTGAAAATCGTCATAGTAATATGCCGTACTTCCACCACCAGAACCAGTAGCCCTAGCGGTAATTTTTAATACATCATCTTCTACAGTAACATTGGTAGGCTCACTGGTATAGCTTTGGAGTTCTTGATTTCCCCATCCATTATCACCAGTACCTAAATCGTAGGTCCAGTTTGCTGGATTTGGAGCTCCGGCAAGGTCAAACTCATCTGACCAAACCAAGGTATTGAAAACACTCTCCAAATTTTCACCGCCTCCGACACCCGCCTGATTTTCAGGAACAAAAACACTGTACCATGCCAAGGGATCGTCACCATTAAAGGGTTGACTTATTCCGCGAACGGCTAACCTGTTTTCAGTAAGCTCAATAATTTCATACTGCCCTGGTATTACAGACCAATAACTTAAAAAACTAGTGCCAACATCCAAAGTTCTTGTACCGTCTTCATTATCAATAATAACAAAAGAAGTATTGAAGTTTGCCTGATCCGAAATATCTCGGCATTCATCAGCAAACTGTTGTGGGGTCGCATCAGGAAAGAACCTATTGACCTCTGTCCAATTCAAAAAGCTAAGGTTATCTTCCCCTGGTTCTAGTTCATATCCATAATTTCCATTACCATCATTACTAAAAACAAGAACATCATCATACAAACACGGATTTAAGGCATTTGGGGAAGCACTAAAAAACTCGGGGAAATCATTGGTCAAGGGGCCTACACCAAAATGTCCCCCAGTGGTTCTATCCCACACCCATCTTTTTGTACCATCGCCGGCAATTAACCTTAACGTCTCATCATCTATGCTTAAACGCACGTCTAAGGCAATATTTTCCGTTAAACTGGAACTCACACCACCGGCACCAAAAGCTACTAAGGTTATTGGGGTTTCATATTGCCCGGATCTTGTAAACCTGAACGTGGTACTTTCGCCTTTGCCCAATACCCTTGGGTCATCACCAGCATTAAAAATTACATGAAAATTCAAGGCATTATCGCCAGCTGGAGTTACTGTTACGTTACCCGATTGATCATCAGCTACCACAGCATTCAAGGCAATATTTGTCGGCACCAAAATGGTGTCAAGCGTAGGTTCTTCTTCTTGACAGCTTTTAGCTGTCAAAGCAATTACCAAAACTAATAGAGCGTATTTTAAACGTTTCATGCTTGCCTGATTTTAATTTATCAATTGAATATCATCATAATAATAGGTTGAACCATCGCCTGGTAGGCCATCTATAAATTCAAAGAATACTACTATACGATTGTACTGTGCTGCGTTGTCAACAACTGAACTGAAATCAAAAACCAGTTCTTCCCAAGCGTTTGCGGTAGTTGTGTTGACATCAACAAAAATCTGCGTGACCCCACCAGCGGCATTTTCCAAAGCAACTCGTACCGGAACACCAGCTTTAGGCGACCATGTTTTAAGACTTACTTTCTGAGTACTTGAAAAATCTATTGGAACCTCTAAATCCAAGAACGTACCTGCAAAAAATTGAGAGCCATTTGTTTTGGTAGTTCTCATTACGGTTGCAGTAGGGTTAATACCGGTAGCATCAGGATTAGCTTCAATTGCCGAATCTGCACCTTCAAATCCAACAAACGAATAGGTCAGTGCTGTTGACTCAAACCCAACTGGGAAAGCTACTTGACTAGCAGCGGAATCATCTACATTAGGTGATGGATTACTGGAATCTGTTCCACCATCAGAACCACCACTATCATTTGCCGATAGGGTAATCGTATCAAAGTACACGATATTGTCTTGTGTTCTAGCATCAAAATCAGGGAAAACAACTAAAAACTCGATTCCGCTGTTATTTGGGTCTCCAATAACACCAGAGAAGTCAAACGTAAGCTCTTCCCACTGATTGGTTACGGTATTGGGTACTTTTATCTCACCGGTAGATCCACCATCTGCTCTAGCAAACTTTATGCCTACATCACTGATAACTGATTTCCAAACCAAAATCTTAACCGTACTATTTGTAGCATCCAAGGTTAAAGGAACCTCTAGAGGTGTTTCCGTTCCAGCAAACGGTTGTCCATTAGCCTTGGCTATGAATTGCGCAACTGTTGTTGATGTATTGGCTCCAGAAGCATCAGGGTTTGCGATAATCTGCAAAGCAGGATTATCATCATTCTCAAACACATTCCATTGTGAAGCTGCACCAGCTGTTGGAGATTCAAAATCTACTGGAAATATAGTTTTCCCACCTGTTCCGCCTCCAGAGGCAAGGGTCAATTCAATATCATCTATATAATAGATAGAACCATCACCGGCTGGGGTATTAACGTCATCAAAATCAGGGAAAATAACGATTTTGTCATAGGCATCAGCAGTATTTATCAATCCAGAAAAATTTGCGTTAATGGTAATCCATTCATTGGCAACATTAACGGGCTGGTCCACAAAGAACGTAGCACCGCCTCCACCACCTTCTTTTTCCAATTGAACCCTTACATTGATTCCAGATTTTGGCGACCACATTTTAAAGGTGACTACCTGATTTGTTGAAAGGTCAATATCTGATGGAAAAATTTGAAAGATACCTGAAAACCATGCAGCACCTGCGACCTTATTAAATTCGTATACCGTTGCGGAAGTATTGAGGCCCGAAGCATCTGGATTTGAAATTGGCAATCCGGTTACACCGTCAGCCGCTTCAAAAACACCTGATAAAGTTTCGCCATTTTCAAAACCTATAGGTAAAGAAGTTGCTACACCACCAGCTGTTGTATCGTCTCCACCAGATTGTACAATATCATCTACATAGAATGTACCAGAGGCCGAACCAGGACCATCAATAAATAGCACCAAGGTCGCGTATTGTCCTTCAGGGACAAAGGCTTCACCTACACCTTGATTACCATCTATAAAACTTTTCGTTGCGTTGGTAGCAAAATTAAAGCTCAAATCTTCCCAACCTGTACCACCATGTGTGACAATCACCTCATTTTCGCGTTCACCGCTTACCCCTCCTTCAAACTTCAAAAGAATAGGTAAGCTTGTTTGCGACCATAATTTCATAGTTATTGTTTTGTCCGTGCTAAAATCAACAGGCGTATCCAGTGCAAAAGCACCTCCTTCAAATTGAGCACCACTGTTGGTTATTGCCCCAACCTTAGACACTTCAGCATTCGCACCTGAAGCATCTGGGTTATCAACTACCTCAAACGCTGCACCATTGAAGGTACCAAAGTCATAATTCACACCTGTACCATCAAACGTAATAGGTAATTCCAAAGGCGTTGTTTCGCCAGCTGATTGCGCAATATCGTCTAAGTAGAACGTACCTGCTGTAGTACCAGGCCCATCAACAAAAATCACAATTGTCGCATATTGTCCGTCTGGCACAAAAGCTTCGCCTACCCCTTGATTGCCATCAATAAAACTTTTTATGGCATCTGTACCAAAGTCAAAGGTCAATACCTCCCAACCAGTACCACCATGGTTGGCAATTACCTCTGTTTGTCTTTCATCATTGACACCACCTTCAAATTTTAAAAGAACAGGCAAAGCTGAAGTTGCCCAAAATTTCATTGATATGGTTTTGCTATCTCCACTAAAATCAACCGGTGTACCCAAGTTAAAAGCACCACCTTCAAACTGAGCACCAGAATTTGTAATCGCACCTACTTTTGATTCTATGGCATTAGCACCATTAACATCGGGGTTATCAACCACTTCGTAGGAAGCGCCATTAAAAGTACCAAAGGCATAATTCACCGTTGGAATATCAAAGGTGATTGGAAGTTCAATTGGGTCCGCCTCACCAGAAATGGTAACCGTTTCAGTTACTTCAATAGTCGCTAAACCTGCACCACGTGCCACTACGCTAACGGTGTACTCTCCTGCTTCAGCATAAATATGATTTACTGTTTCTCCGCTCATTATGGTAGTGGGTGTACCATCTTCTCCTTCGTCACCGAACAGCACATCAAAAACCGTTGCATTTTGAGCCGTTGGTGAAATGGTAATTTCAAAAGGATTCGTTTCAGAAATAGCTATCGCTACAGCTAGCTCTGTCGGCGGCGTAAAAGAAATGGTCACAACTCTGCTTAACTCGCTTGTTAAGCCCGTGGCACCTATGGCGACAATTTTTAAGGTAAACTCGCCTTCACCATACGTTTTCGTAATCGTTTCCCCAGGAGCAACCTCAACCGGAGTCTCGTTTTCAACATCACCAAAGAAAACTTCAAAAATAGAGGCACCAATACCTGTTGGGGTAACCGTGACTTCACCACTATCATCTTGTGCAATATCAAATACTGCACTAACATTAGTTGGTGCAGAAATTTCTTGCAACACAAATGAAGTATTATCATCATCTTTACAAGCTGTAAAAATGCTTGCTACAAAAAAGAATACCCATAGTTTTTTACTTATTCTCATCATTCAAATTTTAATTTTTAATATCCTGGATTTTGTTCCCAACGGTTACCCGCCAATTCAATTTCTATCAATGGAATCGGGAACAACTCATGCTTGCCCGATTGAAAACCGTCTATCTCTTGTGCCGCACGCCCGGTTCTTACCAAATCAAAGAATTGATGTCCTTCACCTACTAGCTCTACTCTGCGCTCTTGGTAAATTGCCTCTGTTAAATTGGTTCCGGTTGCCGAAATATTGCCTAAAATAGCGCGATTTCGCACCCGATTTAAATAGCCTTGAGCCTTGGCATCGTCAATACCACCTCTATTAAAGGCTTCAGCAGCCATCAATAATACATCTGCATACCTAATTGCCCTATAATTATTGGGGTTAGTCAAGTTGGCATCGCCTGTATTCAAATCGCCCTGTCTAGCGATGTATTTTCTGTTATAATACCCAGTATGTTCAAATCCCTCTACAAAAGAAACATCTGCATTTGCTGCTGCCCAGGCATTTATATCTAAAATCGCTACATCTCTTCGGATGTCACCGTTTTCGAAAGCATCATAAACTTCTTGGGTAGGTATGTTAAAACTAAAGCCTGATTCAAACAATGGTCCAGAATAGTTGCGAATACCATTAAACCCTACAGCTACATTACCTTCACTGCATTGTAAACAACCAAAACCTGCACCTTCAATATCACTATACTGCACTTCAAAAACAGACTCTATATTATTTTCATTATCGTTTTCAAACATAGTGGTGTAGTCTGTCAGTAATTCGTAAACACCTGAATTGATGACCTCATCCAAAACGGTTGCAGCTTCTTGAAACTTATCTTGATATAAATATGCTTTGCCAAGTAAGGCTTGGGCAGCACCCTTAGTTACCCTACCTACATCGGTTTGGGTTATGGGCAAGTTGGCTGCAGCAAAAATGAGGTCTTGCTCTATTTGCGCATACACCTCTGCCTGTGGCGTTCGTTCTACTACATCTTGATCACCAAAAAGCAATCGTTCATCAACGGCCAAAGGCACATCACCGAACCACTTCACCAATTCAAAATAATAATATGCCCTTAAGAACGTAGCTTCTGCTAATAGTGCATCTTTACCAGGAAAATCAGTTTTATCTTTGAATTCCAAAAGATAGTTTGCACGGTTTACCCCAGCAAACATCCAGGTCCACATATCACGTAACTGCTGATTTACCGGTGTATGCACCATATCATCAATTTCTTGAATGCCTGGTACATCAGTGGCACTTTCACCACCGGCCAAGGTATTGTCAGAAGCAATTTCACCTAACATAACATTAATGTATGTTGATTGCAGCAAATCATAGGCTGCAGTCAAGGCACTTTGATATTCTTCTTCTGAATTAAAGAAATTTTCTGTCGTCTGATCTAAGGCATCTACCTCTACAAAATCATCAGAACAGCTTATGATGATGACCAATGTGATCAATAAGAATGTTAGTTTTCTCATGTGACTACTTTTATTTTTTCTACTACTCATGATTAAAATTTAAGGTTGACACCCAACAAATAAGTTCTTGGGACCGGGTAAAACCCTGGATCGATGCCAGCTCCAATAGGGTCACCTGACGAAGCACTTGGTTCATATCCGCGATATCTAGTGAAGGTGTATAGATTTTGACCACTCACATATAATCTTAACTTATCAGCACCAAATTTTTCCATGGCCTTACTATTGAAGGTATATCCTATTTGTGCATTTTGAATTCTTATAAATGAACCATCCTCTACAAAATAATCAGAAAATAATACGTTTGAAGTCGCACCAGTAGTGAGTCTAGGCTCGGTGGTCGAAGTACCTTCACCCGTCCATCTATCCAGTATATAGACCGATCTATTGACCAGAGGTTGGGCTCTTTCATAGTTTCTTACAATGTCGTTGCCTATGGAAGCAAATGTATATGCCGTAAAATCAATATTCTTGTAGTTCAAGCTTAGGTTAAGCCCCATTGTCGCATCAGGAATTGGATTTCCAATATCGACCCTATCGTTTGAATCTATAAGCCCGTCGCCATTTTGGTCTACAAACCTAATATCGCCAGGAGCTGCATTGGCTTGGGTTGCATGCGCATCAACTTCTGCTATATTCTGAAAGATACCATCTGTCTCAAGCCCAAAGAAATAACCTATTGGCCTTCCCGCCTCCATTCTTGACGGTGGTTCTTGGCCTACACCAAAAGAACCGCCCTGCAAGAACCCTACATCATTGTTTACAGCAAGTACTTCATTCTCTAAAAACGTTGCATTATAGTTAATCCCAAAAGAAAAATCTTCGGTTGGGCTGTAGTTATATCCTATAGCAAATTCAAAACCTGAGTTTCTTACTTCACCACCGTTGACAAAGGGTACTTGTGTTCCTGGACCGCTACCACCAAGAATACCGGAAACTTGCGGCTGTAACAACAGGCCATCGGTAGTCCTTACAAAATAATCGGCTGTAATATCAACCGCATTGTTGAACAACCTCATATCTGTACCAATATTCAATGATTTTTGTTGCTCCCATTGGATGGCTGGGTTAGGAAGAATACCAACGGCTTGCCCAAAGACCAATTGATCGTTAAAGACATAGGTACCTTCACCATCGAGAACCCCTCTAAATGAATTTGCCCGTATTCTATCATTACCTAGAACACCGTAGCTACCTCTTAATTTGAAGAAGTTTACCGTATTACTTTCATTTAAAAAATTCTCTTCAGACACTACCCAGCCCGCAGACCCGGAAGGGAAGAATCCAAATTTATTCTCTGGTCCAAACTTCGTTGATCCATCACGTCTCAATAAACCCGAAAAAAGGTATTTACCCTTATAACTGTATTCCAATCTTGTAAAGTAAGAAAGTAACCTTTCATCAAATTTACCACTAAGCCCTGCTTCTTGTAAACCGTTTAATTGATCGACCGTATCATTGATATCAGCCTCTGCAAATCTTACATCGTTTTCAAAAAACCCAGTAGTCACGCCAGAAAACTGGCCTTGGGTTTGAAAAATGGACATCCCAAGAGTAGCTTTAAAATTATGATCGTCTCCAAATCTTTTGTTGTAGTTGGCAAATGTATCCCAAGTATAATCTTTAAAAATATCCTTACTTACACTTAAAAATGGGCGACCTGTGTTATTGAATACCTTTCCAGAACCAAAAAACAAGGTCGGAACTAGCGTTCGACCCTGATCTTCTGCATAATTAAATTGCACACTGGACTCTAAAGACAGATTCTCAGAAAAAGAATAATTCAGTCCAAATTTCCCACTTATTCTATTTACCCTTCTCATGTTAAAAGTATTCTCTACTTGAGCCAGTGGGTTGATAACCTCGTTGCCCAAACCTTCTGCCAAAGTAAAATCACCATTAGCATCCCTTACCGAGAAAGTAGGTGCATTATTCAAGGCGTTGAACAATACAGAACCAATTCCGTTTTCAGATAAAGTTCTTCTATTCGTTCCCGTGTATAAAAGGTTGGCCGTTAATTTCAAATCCTCCAACAAATCACTATTGAAATTGATTCTGGTTGTAAAACGTTTAAAATTTGATTTTTTTCCTCCCACAATCCCATCTTGGGTCAATAGCCCGCTACCGAATGAAAAACTGGAATTCT
>CAYGUO010000022.1:8651-25250 GCA_964353095.1 uncultured Flavobacteriaceae bacterium
TCTCTGTACCGCCGGAAATCGTTACGTTATGATTTATAATCGGTGCGGTTTGAAACACCTCATCTTGCCAGTTTGTTCCAGTGCCAATTCCAGACACATTAGGAAAAGGATTAGGCTGACCGCCTGCGGCGAACCCTTCATTTACCAATAAGGCATATTCTGTTCCATTCAGTACCGGAATTCTTCTTGAAGTTTCCTGAAAACCACCAAAAGCATCGTAGCTAAATTTCAACTCTTGGTTTTTTCTACCGGTTTTTGTTGTAACCAATACAACACCGTTCGCAGCACGTACGCCGTAAATCCCTGCAGTGGCATCTTTTAATACGTTAATACTTTCTATATCACCAGGGTTCAGTACGCTTAAATCTTCAATTACGTTACCATCGACCAATATCAAAGGTCGGTTATCACCATTTGTTGATATCCCACGGATTCGAATGTTCGATCCGCTACCAGGTGATCCCGAGGAAGCAGTAACCTGCACACCGGCTACCTGCCCCTGAAGAGCCTGTTCCACTTGTGTTGGATTCAATTCTTCAATGGTTTCAGAGCCTACCACAGCAACAGCACCAGTAATTTCTTTCTTGGTCTGCGTACCGTAACCTATAACCACTACCTCATCAAGAGCGGCAACGTCTTCTTTCAACATAATGTTCAAAAAGCTGTCGTCGTTCACCATTACCTCTTTAGACACAAAACTGATGTAAGAAAAAACCAATACATCACCAACATTGACATTGGATATGGTAAACTTACCATCAAAATCTGTGGATGTACCATTAGCAGTATTTTTCACGAAAACATTAACACCTGGCAGCGGTTCATTTAACGATTGATCCGTAACCGTTCCTGACACGGTCAAAGTCTGTGCACTTAGTGTAGCACAACACATCAAAACAATTAAATACAGGACATGTTTCATTTGTAGTCGATTTTGTTGTGCTAAATTAAATGCTTCAATTAGCAAATCCTAAAAAGCAACCACAACAAAAAATATACATTCCGCAAAAAATAATATTATTTTTTACGAATACCTCATTTTAACCAGTCAAACATATACATATTCACACTATCAGCCTTTTGTAAAAAGGCACCAGATTTATCAAAATATAAAAACTGTATAGGTAATGTTGTGGTAAAAAAATAATCTGTTGGGGTGTTTTATAACTCCATAATATACTTCACTAAGCTATCTTCACGTGGTAATCCCAATTTTTTTCTTAACCGATAACGTTTAACTTCAACACTGCGCACAGAAATATTAAGTAAAGGGGCAATGTCCTTTGAAGATAAATTCAATCTTAGGTAAGCACATAATTTCAAATCATTAGGTGTAAGATTTTCATGAGCTTTCTTAACTTTTTTCAAGAAGTCTTTATCAGCATTATTGAACGCTTCTTTAAAAAACTTCCAATCATCTTCGTTATTAATGCTTCTATCAATTGTTTTTATAACAGATACAACTGCAGGGGCATTTTCAATTTTGGTTAAATCCGCTTTAATGGTGTTTAAAAATTCGTTCTTTTTTATCATGCTCATTGTGGCTACGGCCAACTCTCTATTCTTTGCTTCAATTTCGCTGCGTAATTTTTCATTTTTCACTTGTATTAGTTCCTTCTCTGTCTTTAGCTTTTTACGCTTAAGTTTCTTCTTTTCCAAATCTAAAAGTCGGCTTTGTTTTTTAGTATAGTACTTTTTGTAAAACCTATGGACAACAATAAGAATGAAAATAAAACCTAATCCATATAGTATGAAAGCAAGGATGGAAAGATACCATGGTCTGGCAATAATAAAACTGTATTGAGCTACATTCTCGGCTATTGCATTACCAACCATAGCCTTAACCTCAAACTGATAATCCCCATATTTTAAATTGTTAAAGGTAATCTCTGAATCTGGTAGCCAATTGCTCCATTCATCAAACATACCAGTTAAACGATATTGGTAGAATACCTCGTTGTATTTATCGTACTGAGGAACCCCGAAAGAAAAAGAAATTGAATTCTGATTGTAATTAAAAGTTTGAGTTTGACCGGGATTTACAGGTCTCTTAATCTGATTTTCCAGCTTAGTTTGATTACTAATCCCGTTCATTTTAATGCTACAGCTTAAATCTTTTGTTTTTTCAATATCAAGCATCACAAAGCCGTTAGAGATACCAATTAGATATTGCTCGTCTTTAATTCTAGTAAGATTCTCAAAACCTGAAACCCCTAAACTTCTTCGCAAAAACTTAGGAATTGGTATGGTGTTTACACCTAATGAAGTATTGAATGTACCTGTATACGCATAAGAAAGCCCGCTTTTTGTATAGCACCAAAACCGATTTGATTCTTTATCGGGCATTAAAACACTTGTTATTCCACCAGCATCTTGATATAATAATTTAATTAATATAGTATCTGGTTCAAAAAACAAACTATCCTGCGCTTTAGTAAATGCAGCATCCAGAGAGGTATAAACAATACGATCCTGATAATTCAATAAACTAGAACCATGACCCATAATGGGATGGGTTTGATAATCAATAACCTTAGCATATGCTGTATCAAGCCTTAATTCATATAAGCCTTTATATTCATGATTGACCAGTATCCGATTTTGGCTTAAAGGTTCAAAAAACCTACTAGAGATATCAAACCCTGAAATCTTTTTACCAAATACCCAACTACCATTAACTTTTTTCAGTGTTGAAAGTCCATCAAAATTACCTTGCAACAAAATATTTGGATTCTCGTCAATAGCTTTAACACCCCAAGTACCTGGAAGGTCGGAAACAAGCGTAACCCTATCGTCCTCAACCACAAAAGTTCCTTTATTATGGCCACAGAACAGTGTTCCATCTATTTCGTTTAAGCTCCAAACTTGGCCGTCAGTGCCGTTTATTACTTTAAAATCAACATCAGCATCATATGGTTTAAAAAATAAGCCCTGATTGGTTCCTAGATAAAGATTTCCGTGAAATAGTTTTGAGGTATACACCAATCCTAACCGACCTAAATTGTCTAAATACTCGTTAAAAGGGGAGTTCATATTAATGATACTCAAGCCATTATCAAGCCCTAACCAAAGGTTATCATCCTTATCTTGAAAAACAGATAGAACGGTATTATTATTTAATCCTTTTCGTTGATTGATAATTCTCAGCAGTTTACCATATTTGCTTATTTGATAAATACCCTTGGAAATTGTACCCAACACATACGAGCCGTCATTTAACCTTTCCGTGCAATAAATACTTAAACCCTCTAATTGATTTTCCGCATCGAGGGGCCATAAAACGGCCTTATTTTCTAGAAATTTTATAAATTTTGCGTTATCTAAAATTAGTATTAACGTGTCTCCTTCCTTATGCATTCCCACAACACTTCTATCTTGTAATGAAGCATCATCGATAACTAATTTACTAGCACCATTTTCAATTTTATATATCCCTAAATTTTTATTTTGAAAGTAGATGGTCTCATCCACTTCAAAAATATGAGCCTTATTAGATTTGACTTCTAAAATATTGAACAGATTGGTGCGTATATTATAACTATAAATTCTATCTAATGATTGGAACAAAACCCAGTCCCCTAGCGCAACAATATTCCAAAACTCTTCATCTTCAAGCATTGGTTCGGTTAATTTTGCAGAAATTGAAGTATAGTTCAAATCTCCAAACTTGTCCTTTTTCCAAAAACCAAATTCCATATACTGACCTGTAAAAATCAAAGAATCCTTGGCTTTTATCGCTCTAAAAATAGATGCGTTGGGTGATTTATAATTACTCCAACGAACGCCATCATATTCTATTAAGTTATGGTTATTGGCAATATAAATATGAGCATCAATACCTTGGGTTATTGCCCAATTTTGATTTTCACCATTATAGTCTATTGGGGTAAAATTTTGAATAGGTGGTAACGCCTGTGAAATTCCACAGAAAAAAGAGATTGAAAATAATAGAGTTATTGTGCGCAATGTTAAACTTTCAATGGGTACTGTTAAAGTTAAGAAACAAAACACCGCTTCTGTAAATTCTACGCCTTAAACCAATTCCGCACTCAAACCGGCTTGAAGTAGGCGAGAACACCTTGGTTTTAAATCATCATATTCTCCAGTCTTTACCGTGCACTTACCATTGTGATGAACGATTAAAGAGCATTGCTCTGCTTGTTCCGGTGTATGATCGCAGACTGCAATCAACGTATCTATAACATGATCAAAGGTGTTGACCTCATCATTAAAGAGCACTATTTCATTATGCTTTACAACCTCTTCTTCAACAAGTAGTTCTTCAGAAAATTTTTCTTTTAATCCCATAACAGTGACTTATTGAATCTAAAATACATATTTTGCTGCAACCCAATTATTCTTTTCAATATTTTTTTCAAATTGTAGTCCAGAAGCTTCACATTTTGCGGATATCATATCTAAATCGTTCAAATAGAAACCACTAAGAAACAAGACACCTCCCCTATGCAACGATGAAACATATTTTGGTATATCGTTAAGCAGTATATTTCTATTGATATTAGCAATTATAATATCATACTGTTTTCCTTTCAAAAGACTGGCATCTCCTTCAAATACATTGATATTCTTACAATGATTACGCTCGCAGTTTTCCAAAGAGTTTAAGTAGCACCAATTGTCAACATCAATGGCATCAACTTCTTTGGCGCCTCTCATTGCCGCTAAAACACCTAGCACAGCAGTACCACAGCCCATATCCAATACCGTTTTGCGCTCAAAATCTGTTTGAAGTATATGCTGCAACATCATGTGTGTCGTTTCATGATGTCCCGTACCAAAGCTCATTTTTGGTTCGATAATAATTTCATACTCCGATTCCATTTTTTCGTGAAACGGAGCTCGCACCAAGCAGCGATCATCAACTAAAATGGGGTCAAAACTTTTTTCCCAAGCAGCGTTCCAATTTTGTTGTTCCACTACTTTGGAAGTCCATTCAATTTGAAATTCTTTTGATTGTAGTATGAAAACATCTTGCAACTGGCTTTCTTTAAAATCTTTTTGGGCAATAAAAGCGGTTAGTCCATTTGTTTGCTCCACAAAACTTTCAAAACCAATTACACTTAATTCTGCAACAAGAATATCCGATGTTGGCTGCAGCGGATTAAAAACAAACTGAAATTCTAGGTACGTCAATCGTAATTCTTCTAAGATTAGATAGCTTTAACAATAGCTAAAAAGTCGTCACATTTCAAAGCTGCCCCACCAATTAAACCACCATCAACATCTGGTTTAGAAAATATTTCTTCAGCATTATTTGGCTTTACGCTACCTCCGTACAAGATAGATACCCCGTCAGCAATTGTATTATTAAAAGCTTCAGAAATTGTTTTACGTATAAAGCCATGCATTTCTTGAGCTTGTTCAGGGCTAGCGGTTTCCCCCGTTCCAATGGCCCATACTGGCTCATAGGCCAAAACAATTTGTTGCCAAGATGCTTCTGCTAAACCGAACAAGGCATTTTTTAATTGACTTTCTACAATTTTAAAATGATTGCCAGATTTTCTATCTTCCAATTCTTCGCCAAAACAAAAAATAATTGTCATATTCTTTGCCAAAGCTGTTTGCACCTTTTTTGCTAAAAATTCATCGGTCTCACCAAAAAGAGAACGTCTTTCTGAATGGCCTATTAAAACCGTTTTTACGTCAATATTCAATAACATATCAGCAGAAATTTCACCGGTAAAAGCACCATTATCCGCAAAATGCATGTTCTGGGCCGCAACCTGTATCACTGATTGCGATAATTGATGTACTGCTGTAGCCAGGTTGACAAATGTTGGCGCAACAATTACCTCGGCGTCTGTATCCGGTAGTTTAGCTGCCAGTTCACCCAAAAGTGCTTCGGTTTCCTCTAAATTCTTGTTCATTTTCCAGTTTCCGGCAACTATCTTGGTTCTCATATTCTAAAGCTTATGTTATTATGTTTATTTACTTGTATTCTTAATTTTCAACACTTCTTCCAACGACATATTTTTAAATTCAAAATCATCACCAAACAACCTCTTACCATATTCTTCAATGGTGCTGCCAAAAATAGGCTTTCTTAAAATATTTATGGAATCAGGATTTTTAATTGGCCAGATAAAATTGACTTCGTTTGGTGTTCCTATAAAGTAAGAAGAACCCTGAGTACCATAAATTTGAGCTTGGTTATTTTGCATGAGTTGGCGATCTAACATCATTGCATATAATTTAAAGGGGAGCTCTTTCTGCTCCGCTGCTTCCTTAATCAGGTCGATGTATTGATCAATTTTATTTGAATGCTGAATAACATACCAGGCGGCTTTACCCGTTTCTTCTCCGACCATACTTTTACCAGGATATCCATAGTTGGCAATAACATTGTCTATATAGGTAATATTAGAACTATCAATTTCCATTTGAAGGTGCCATGTATCCATCGCATGGTCTCCACGATACTTTTGGTCCAATACCATGATACTATCCAAACTTTCCTTCAGTGTAGCATTAAATTTTCTTGACTTCGGGTTGATATAAACCCCATTGCTCGGTTCTTTGAAATTCAACTTGGCAAAATCATTATAATGAACTTTTTGTAAAATAGTCCCTTTTTCCAATACCAAAATTGCCGGATTTGAACGCACTATGGTTTTTAAGGTAGTTTCATCGGTAAAATAAAAATCAAAGTTTAAATCATATTCCTTAACCAGTGCGTTACCGACCTCAGTACTTGAGGCAGACATGCCAATTACCTTATAGCCCTTGCTAATTGCCTCGTCCGTAGTTGACTTAAGCGACTCAAATACGGCATAGTTGCTTTTGGCCAAGTCATAGGTAACTACCATCAACAGCTTTTCTTCTTGCAGCATGCTGCTGGTAAAATCTTCCCCGTCTTTTTCAATGGTAAAATCATGAACCGGTGGTTCATAGCCTTTTTGAATTTCGGTAGTTTCAACCCCTATAAACTCTCCTTCAACTGTAGGGTAATCGCCGTTGGTCAGTATAATCTGTTCCACTCCGTTGACCTGAAACTTCCATGCATACTCATAAATCGCTTTTGGCGCACCATCAGGGACGGTCATACCTTCGGCGATATTTGCCCCTATTTTGTATGGCCTAAAGTCTTTTGACGGCAAATGATTTAAAACATGATAACAGAACAGCACACAAGCAAGTACTGCAACCACTAACACCAGCAAGTTTATAGCTTTTTTAAAAATTGGCTTAATATACCGTACACCAATAAGCAGAATCATTATAAAAAATAACAAAACAATATCTTTCGTAAACGATTCCCATGGTGTTAATTTAACAGCATCACCAAAACATCCGCAGTCTGTGACTTTATTAAAAAAAGCTGAGTAGAAGGTTAAAAAGGTAAAGAAAACAATCATTGCCAACAGACTAAAAACCGTAAACTTCGGTTTAAAACCAATTAAAAGCATCACACCTAACAAAACCTCAACAATTACCACAATAATGGCGATTGCCAAAGCATAAGGCATCAATACTGGCAAGTCTAAAACGCCTTGGCTAAAGTACTCTTCCAATTTAAACGAAAAGCCCACTGGGTCATTTAACTTTATCAGGCCACTGATAATAAAAAGGATACCGACAAAAATTCTAGATAGGGATACTATATATTTCATTTTTGCTCGTTTAGGTGAATCAATGCAAAGACCGCATAATTTATCATATCCTGATAATTGGCATCAACGCCTTCGCTAACCAATGTCTTTCCTTTGTTGTTTTCAATCTCTTTTACCCGTAATAATTTCTGCAATATCAGATCGGTCAATGAGCTTACCCTCATCTCACGCCACGCCTCGCCATAATCATGGTTTTTATCTTCCATCAAAGATTTTGTCAAGGCAACTTTTTCATCATACAACTTAATGGCCTCATCTGCTTTTAAGTCTGGCGTATCAACCACTCCTTTATCCAACTGAATCAAAGCCATGACAGCATAATTGATTACTCCTATAAATTCTGCATGTTGTCCCTCATCCACTTTGTGGACTTCATTTTCTTGCAAACCTCTTATCCGTTGCGCCTTAATGAATATTTGGTCCGTTAAAGACGGTAATCTAAGTATGCGCCACGCTGTGCCGTAATCTTTAGCCTTGTTGGCAAAGAGATTTCGACATTCAGAAATAACTTCATCATACTGTTGTGAGGTCTGCTGCATGTATGGGTAAATTTATGTAATTTTCATTCCCTAATATTGTCGGAAACGTACCAGGGCAAATATAACGAAACCCATTAAATCGAGAATTTTTTATGACCATAAACTGTAATGGCAAACTCATTGATCTTAGCACGCCCAAAGTATTGGGAATTTTGAATCTGACACCTGATTCTTTTTATGATGGCGGTAAATTTAAAAAACCTACCACCATTTTAAAACAAACGGAGAAGATGCTGACCGAAGGGGCCACGTTTATAGATTTAGGCGCTTACAGTTCAAGGCCCGGAGCTGAACATGTGCCGGAAGACGAAGAATTGCATCGCATCTTACCTGTAATCAATTTAATATTAAAAGAGTTTCCGGAGTGCCTATTATCAATAGATACTTTTAGAAGTAAAGTTGCTGAAAAATGCTTACAGCTGGGTGCTTCGCTCATCAATGACATTTCAGCAGGAAATTTAGATGAAAATATGTTTGATGTTATTGCTAAATATCAAGTACCCTATATCATGATGCACTTGAAAGGGACTCCAAAAAACATGTCAACATTGATAGACTATGATAATCTTATGAAAGATTTGTTGTATTATTTTTCACAACGTATAGCCATCGCAAGAGCAAAAAAAATCAATGACCTTATTATCGATCCAGGATTTGGTTTTGCCAAGAATACCAATCAAAATTTTCAATTATTGGCACATTTTAATCTTTTTAAAACCTTTGACCTTCCAATTTTAGCCGGATTGAGTCGGAAATCAATGATTTATAAAACCCTAAATACAACAGCCGCCAAAGCATTAAACGGCACTACGGCGTTACACATGGCCGCACTATTAAATGGCGCCAATATTTTAAGAGTGCACGATGTTAAAGAAGCAAAAGAATGCACCATCCTTTTTAATGAATTACAAGTAAATCGAATTTCCATTTAGGTTCTTCTATTTTTCCTAATTTTACAAAAACACAGCCATTGGAATTTCTCAATTTTTTAGAGTTCAAAATAACCGATTTCATTGACATCATTCTTGTCGCTGTGCTACTGTATTACATTTACAAACTTGTAAGAGGAACGGTAGCTATCAATATTTTTATAGGCATCGTAATTGTTTGGGCACTTTGGAAACTTACAGAGTTACTGCAAATGAAAATGATCAGCAGTATGGTTGGTGGTTTTATGAACATTGGCCTTATTGCTTTAATTATCGTATTTCAGCAAGAAATACGGAAGTTTTTATTGATGGTAGGTTCGACCAATTTTGCTTCCAAACGAAATTTTATCAAACACTTTAAATTTTTAAAACAAGAAGCACTCCCCACGGATACTGACGTAAATGCCATCATATCGGCCTGCGAAAAAATGGGCATTAGTAAAACCGGAGCTATTTTGGTGATTGAACGAAATCATAGCCTAGATTTTGTAAAAGTTACAGGGGACAAAATGAGCATTGAAATCACACAGCCTATTATTGAAAGTATTTTTTATAAAAACAGTCCTTTACATGATGGTGCAGCAATAGTGCAGGATAACTATATTACTGCAACTAGGGTTATTTTGCCTGTTTCCAACGAAAGAACCATTCCACTCAGATTTGGATTACGCCATCGAGCTGCAGTTGGGATTACTGAAAAAACGGATGCGCTTTGCCTGGTGGTCAGTGAAGAAACAGGACTTATATCATATATCAAAAACGGTGAGTTTGTGCTCTACAAAAGCTTAAGCGAGTTAGGCGAAATCATTAAAAAGGATTTAAGTTGATGAATTGCAAGAACTGCGAAAACACCTTACGTACCGATTATAGTTTCTGCCCTGATTGTGGCGCTAAAGTGATTCGAAACAGAATTACTGTTAAAAATCTGTGGTACGACGCCGTAGAACGTTTTTTCAATGTTGACAATACTTTTTTAACAACTTTTAAACATCTTTTCACCGAACCAGAAAAAGTAATTGTAGGATATATTAAAGGGGTTCGAAAAAAATATTTAAACCCTATTAGTTATTTTACCATCGCTGTTACACTGGGAGGCTTATTTCTTTACTTGAACAAACAGTTTTTTCCAGAGGCCATGAACTATGGGTTTAATTCAGTTGATATGGATACCCTTAGTGAAGCTGATAAATTTGGTCAAGACCTTGGGAGAAAATTTCAACAGTATTTGACTGATTATCAAAACCTATTTTACATCTTAATGCTGCCATTTCTGGCCGTAATCTCCAGGGTGGTTTTTTTTAACAAAAAGGAATACAATTTTAGCGAACATTTTGTAATCAACATTTATGGCTACTCACAAATGTCAATATGTGTCAATATCATTTATATAGCCTTAATTTGGAATGACAAGTTTTTATATTATGCTTCTGCAATAAACGGTCTTTTTCAAATAGCTTATTTCACTTATGTATTTAAAAATATTTTTAAATTAAGCATCAAACAAACCATACTTAAACTGCTACTGTTTTTAGTAATATTAGGATTCTTATTCTTTGGAATTATGGTATTGATCGGTATATATCTTGCAATATTTACGGACACTTTTCAACAATTGGCTCCAAAATAAATCAAGCCACTTCTTCCACCATAAATTGCGCTTCGTAGAGATCACGGTAAAACCCATTTTGTTCTAAAAGCTGTTTGTGAGTACCACTTTCTACGATTTTACCTGCATCCATGACCAAAATCTTATCCGCTTTTTTAATGGTCGCCAATCTGTGGGCAATGATGATTGAGGTTCTGCCTTCTGTAATCTTAGCTGTAGCTTGTTGTATTAGTTGTTCCGAATAAGTATCCACGGAAGAAGTCGCTTCATCTAAAATCAAAATACTTGGGTTACTCACATAAGCTCTAAGAAAAGCAATCAATTGTCGTTGTCCACTTGAAAGCATCGTTCCCCTTTCTTTTACATTGTATTCAAAAGAACCTGGTAATCGTGATATAAACTCGTGAACCCCAATTTGCTTTGCCGCGGCTTCAATGAGTTCAATGGTTACCTCTTTATCTTTTAAAGAAATATTATTGGCAATAGAGTCTGCAAACAAAAACACATCTTGTAAAACCACCGCAATATGGGAACGCAAAGATTGTAGTTTATACTCCTTAATATCGACCCCATCAATCAATATGGCACCAGAATTGATTTCATAAAAACGATTGAGCAAATTGATAATCGTTGATTTACCTGCCCCAGTCGTTCCAACAATAGCAATAGTATCACCCGCCTTTACATCAAATGAAATTCCATGTAAAACCTCTTCATCCTCAATGTAGCCAAAACGAACATCTTGAAAGGAAATAGCCCCCTTAACATCGTCTTTCTCCACCGTTCCAAAATCTTCAATGTGGCTATTGATATCAATTATTTTAAACACCCTATTTGCTGCAACCATACCCATTTGTAAGGTATTGAACTTATCCGCTATCTGACGCAACGGACGGAATAACAAATCCATTAGAAAGAAAAACGCAAAAATAGAGCCTGTGTCATTCAATAGTTGGTCATCTATGTTTTGAATGACCCCAAAATAAACCACCAAACCGATACCAATGGAATACGATATTTCAGCGATTGGAAAAAAGATTGAGTTGTACCAAACTGTTTTTAACCACGCATTTTTATGTTTTTCATTAATCAATCTAAATTTTTCTTTTTCAATTTCTTCGCGATTGAAAAGTTGCACAATTTTCATCCCTGCAATACGCTCTTGTACAAAAGAGTTAAGGTTTGATACCTGCGCCCGAACTTCAATAAAAGCAACCTTCATTGCTTTTTGAAACAACCGCGTAGCCACCAAAATAATTGGCAGTATCGCAAAAACAATCAAAGCCAGTTTCCAATTGATAAAAACCATTACAAAAGCCCCTGCCAACATTTTCAATAAGTCAGAAACGATAACAAAAAAACCTTGGCTAAAGATTTCACCAATACGCTGCATATCAGCTACTGCCCTTGTGACCAAAACTCCAATGGAAGAGTTGTCAAAGTAGGTCATTTTAAAGCCCATCATTTTGGTAAAAAGCTTTATTCTTAAATCTTTAATTACAGACTCCCCTAAAAGGTTCGCAAAATAATTGAATGTTAATTGACAAATGACCTGTCCCAAAAGAACGCCTGCCATAATCAATACTGTTATCGTCAAAACATTTAAGTCTTTCTCAGCTAAGGCATTGTTAATGATTTCACGCACCAATATTGGGGTTAACACTGCGAAAGCAGCTAAAAAAATAGCTACAAAAGCTACTAACCAAAAAATTGTCCTGTAGGGTTTTGTAAACGCAAATATTCTTTTGAACAGCCTAAAATCAAATGCTTTACCTGTTTCCTTTTCGTTACTCATTAAAGATTTTTTGAGGGTATACCACCTTGGTCAAATATAATCCTTTTGCGGGCACTGAAGTTCCTGCTTCAGCCCTATTCTTACTTTCAATAATCGCCCGAATTGTTTCTGGGTCTATTTTTTTTAACCCAACTTCCAGCAAAGTACCAACCACTGCTCTGACCATATTACGTAAAAACCTATCTGCAGTTATGGTAAAAACCAGTTTGTCCTTATCATTTGACCAACGAGCAGTTTCAATAGCACAATTAAAGGTTCTCACATCGGTATGCGTTTTTGAAAAACATTCAAAATCATCATACTCCTTTAAAATTTCAGCAGCTTTGTTCATGGCATTCACATCTAAGGAGGACCAAATAAAGTGGGCACTATCCAGATAAAATGGATTTTTTTGTTGAACGACCCAATATTCATAGGTGCGTGCCAGTGCATCAAAACGGGCATGGGCATCATCCAAAACCTTATAAATACCCTTAACGGCAATATCTGAAGGTAAATAGTTGTTTACTCGTTGCTTTAATTCAAAAACTTGAAATTCAGATTCAAAATCAAAATGAGCATACATTTCTTTTGCATGTACCCCAGCATCTGTTCTACCAGCTCCAACCAAAGAGACCTTTGAGCGTAAAAGCATTGAAAGTCCTTCTTCCAACACCTGCTGTACGGTAATTGCATTTGGTTGAATTTGCCAGCCATGATAGGCCTTACCAAAATAAGAGAATTGAATAAAATATCTCAAAACAAACTACTATTTTTAGCTGACCAAAGATACTTGAATCTTCACCAAGCCTAATCAAGCTATTATTTTTTAGCATATTTTTAGCGTATGACCAAAATTCTGCTGCTTTCTGACACCCATGGACATATCGACGACACCATTCTTAAATATGCAAAACAGGTGGATGAAATTTGGCATGCCGGTGACATAGGGCACCTAAAAGTTACAGATGCTTTACAGGCAATAAAGCCTGTTCGTGGTGTACATGGCAATATTGATGATCACATTATTCAAAGGGAGTTTCCGGAACATAATCGTTTTTATTGCGAAGGTGTTGATGTGTGGATCACCCATATTGGTGGTTATCCTACAAAATACAATACTAGGGTCAGGGATAAAATTAAAGCCAATCCACCAAAACTTTTTATATGTGGACATTCACATATTCTTAAAGTGATGCATGATAAAAAGTTAGAATTGCTCCACATGAATCCAGGGGCTTGCGGCAAGCACGGATTTCATGCCGTGAGAACGATGCTGCGATTCACGATTGACGGCGAAAAAATAGCAGGATTAGAGGTTATTGAAATCGAAAAAAGATAACTATGCGAACTTTTCTGCTTATAACACTCTTAACAATTTACGCCTCATGTAACGGGCAAACCCAAGCAAAAGTATCATTACTGGTCTTAGGTACCGCCCAAGATGGCGGTAGCCCGCATATTGGGTGTAATAAAGAATGTTGCCGTTTGCTATTTAACCAACCCGATCACACCAGAAAAGTTGTTTCACTTGGTATCATAGACCATGAAAATAACAAAACCTATCTTTTTGAAGCAACGCCAGATATGCCCTCTCAATTGAAAGTTTTAAAAACGAATTCCATGATTGAACAAGAAGTGCCCAATGGTATTTTTTTGACCCATGCACATATTGGCCATTATACCGGTTTGATGTTTTTAGGAAGGGAAGCACTGGGCGCAAAAAGGGTTGCCGTTTATACCATGCCAAAAATGAAGCGTTTTTTAGAGAACAATGGCCCATGGAGTCAGCTTGTCGATTTGGAAAATATCGCACTGAAAAAAATTCAAAATGACAGTTCGATTGTTTTGACTTCCAACCTGACCGTAACACCCTTTCTGGTGCCACATAGAGATGAGTTCTCTGAAACTGTAGGATATAAAATTATAGGGCCCAAAAAATCCGTTCTTTTTATTCCGGACATAGACAAATGGTCAAAATGGGAAAAAGCTATTACCGCTGAAATTAAAACAGTGGATTATGCTTTTTTGGATGCGACTTTCTTTGATTCCAAAGAGGTAAATAATCGTGATATTTCAGAAATACCACATCCTTTTGTTATCGAGAGTATGGAAGTATTTAAAACGCTATCCGATTCAGAAAAAGCTAAAATACATTTCATCCATTTTAACCATACCAACCCTTTATTAGATGTAATCAGTAAACCAGCAAAACAGCTAACTTCAAAAGGATTTCATATCGCCACTTTTGGGCAAAAAATTTCACTTTAAGCAAAAACCCCAATGTTGCCATTGGGGTTTAACGCACTCATACTAAGATGTTAGGTTCAACGCAAACGATCCACAGATTTTACAAGATCTTCATCCTTTTTGATAGCTCTGTTGGCCAGAACTAGAAAAACGATAGAAAATACAGGAATCAGCATCCCAATACCCTTCTCAGAGACCGCCGTCCCTCCGGATAAGTTTAGTGATCGGTAAACGAAAAATCCCAGTAAAAAAAGATTTAATATCATGTTCAATCTGTTTACAACAAATTGATTCTGTCTTTTCTTGAACAAGAATATTGCCACTAAAGCAAGTACGGCAATAGTCACAAAGCCGCCCATAGCAAGTAGTTCATCTTGGGCGAAAACAGCAACCTTATCATTGTCCAGCCAAAGATGGGCAAAAGAAGGAGCAAGCCCAGATAATAGGGCTACTATAAGTAAAAAGAAACTTTGAATTCGCTGAATCATTGCTTTTTAGGCTTTCGTAGAGCAAAAATACAGGTCTTTTCGATAAATAACCCTAGTTCCTTAAAAATAATTTGTATCATTGTACTGTTATTAAAAGACCACTTACCCCGAGAATTCTTTCTCCATTGTAATATTCAAAATAACATTTTACTTCAAAATTAAATTCAAGTTTAACTTATTGATTATTTAATGTTCGAGATTTCAGATCTAAAAGCAAAAAAGCTTCCTGAGCTACAGGAAATAGCAAAAGAATTAAACATACCTAAGTTCAAGACTACTAAAAAACTAGACTTGGTTTACCAAATTCTTGACGTACAGGCTTCAAATCCAAAAGCAGTTGCAGAAAAAGTGCCAGAGGTAGCTGAAAAAATAGCTCCTAAACCGCGAAGAGCAAGAGCTCCGCGAGAAGAAAAAGCGAAACCAATAGCCCAAAAGAAAGAAGCTTCAAAAGGTTCTGAAGAGGCCGTTGAGAAAAAAGATGCGGCACCTGCACCCAGTCAACCCCAAAAAAGGGAACAGCACAAGCCCAATCCACAGCACAAGAATCAAAACCAAAAAAGAGAACAACGAAAGCCAAATCCGCGTCCTCCGCAAGAAAAAAAGAGCAGCAATTTTGATAAAGATTTAAAAAGTAGGTATAAAGAACCTGAATTTGAATTTGATAGTATTATCGAAAGTGAAGGCGTGCTTGACATCATGCAAGATGGTTATGGTTTTTTAAGGTCTTCAGACTATAATTATTTATCATCGCCTGATGATATTTATGTGTCACAGTCGCAAATAAGATTATTCGGTCTTAAAACCGGTGATACGGTATTAGGAAATGTTCGCCCTCCAAAAGAAGGCGAAAAATACTTTCCTTTAATCAAGGTGAATAAAATTAATGGTATTGATCCTCAGGTTGTTCGCGATAGAGTTTCTTTTGAGCACTTAACACCATTGTTCCCTCAAGAAAAATTCAATTTAGCAGAACGTCAAAGTACGATTTCCACAAGAATCATTGATTTGTTCTCTCCTATAGGAAAAGGACAGCGTGGTATGATTGTATCGCAACCCAAAACAGGTAAAACGATGCTATTAAAAGACATCGCAAATGGTATCGCTGCCAATCATCCTGAAGTTTATCAAATCATATTGTTAATTGATGAACGCCCTGAAGAGGTGACTGACATGCAACGTAACGTTCGCGGAGAAGTGGTAGCATCAACTTTTGACAAAGAGGCAACGGAACACGTTAGAGTAGCAAATATTGTGCTTGAAAAAGCAAAAAGACTGGTAGAATGCGGTCATGATGTGGTTATTCTTTTAGATTCAATCACGCGTTTAGCAAGAGCATACAACACGGTACAACCTGCTTCTGGTAAGGTATTAAGTGGTGGTGT
>CAYGUO010000023.1:0-25026 GCA_964353095.1 uncultured Flavobacteriaceae bacterium
GTTAAGAATAAATTTTTCTTGTTCATAAATATGTTTTTACGTTGGTGTTTTTGTTCGTTTAAAATGTTTGTTAACGTCTCGGCTCGTATGGCAGGCAAGGAAACTTTTCGTTTCCGTATGGGCTGCGAGCCAAAGCTTTTTGCCCGCCCGTACCGAAAAGGCACGTTCGGGCGGGTTTTGTAATTATTTTTTCTTTTTTAATTGCCAACTTAGCGCAGCGTTATCACGAATTCCTTAATAAAAATAGAAATCACATGAGTAAATCCAAAAGATTTGGCGGACTTAGTAAACACGCCCAAGCCTTTAAATATAGCACTTTATGCCCTATTTGCTATAGGTATTGTGGCTGTTGCGCAACTAAATATTTTATCAAATCAAGTTGTTTTCACTAAATCATAGTAACAAATAAGCTTGAAAATCAATGCTTTATGGATTGATAGAAATTTAAAAACCTTATTATTTTCCTAGATTTTGAGTTGTGCAACGGTTACCATTGTTGTCATTAGTTATTTTTTCAGTCGAGTAATTCCAGTAATTCATTCATCTCGAAAAATACTTTAGCACCTTCTTTTTTTAGTTCAGATTGATTTTTTTTGCTTGCAAATCCGTAAACATCAAATCCGCCGGTTATTCCGGCTCGTACTCCAGCAATACTGTCTTCTATTACAGCACACTCACTTGGTTTAAATCCCATATTTCTTGCAGAGTGTTCAAATATTTCGGGATTTGGTTTCCAACTTCCAATTTCATAAGAACTGAAAATTCTGTTTTCAAACTTATCAATTAAATTTGTTGTTGTCAGATTCAGTATTATCTTCTCGACTGGACCACTTGATGCAACACAGAAAGGAATCGAAATTTTGTCAAGCAATTTATGTATTCCTGCAATCGGTTTTAAATCAGTTTTGAACAATGAGAAAGTCCTATTTCGGTATTCTTTTTCAAAAGTATTTGGAAGTGGTTTTTCAATTATTTTCTCAATATGCTCAAAACAACTCTTTAAAGATTTTCCCGCAAAGTTTTCGTGTGCATAATCCATTTTGATTTCGATTCCGAATTCATTTGCCATTTCAATTAGAACAGAGTTGGAAATTTCTTCACTATCGACAAGTACTCCGTCACAATCAAAAATTATGCACTTATATTTCAATGGTTGCTATGTTTTTCATAATTAATGACAACTCGGTTATATGCTGAATAAATATAAGCATAGCTGACAAATTAGGTTGGTCATATTGATGTTTTTGTATTTCCGGTTTATAAAAACCACTAACACTAGTAATCAACTTGCTTATCTTTCTTAGGATAACATAAAGAACAAACAAACAAAACCCCAAAAGCTATTGCTTTTGGGGTTTTAAACTCTTAAAAAGAGAAAATTCTTAGAACATAACAGGAGTAGCAACTCTAACGGTTCCCCAACCCATAACCAAATGTGCACCACCATCAACTTCTTTAAACATCATAGAAAAAGCTTCCAATGATTCACCATCTGTAGAGCTTTTTGAAGTAACGCGAACAACATCTGCTGAGTTATCATAAGTGTACGAGCCCCATTGGTTCAAATTCTTGTTTAAAATCACAGTCCATTCGCCATCACCAGGGATCGTGAATAAAGAATAGGTTCCAGCAGCTACTTTTTCGCCACCAAAAGTAACATCCTTATAAAATGTAATCTCAGGGGCTTCATTAGCTCCGGTTCTCCATACTTTTCCAGCAGGTGCTAAATCAGCTACCGCGCGGTCTTTAAGTTGTGGACGGCCATAAGTGACACGAGCTACTTTATTAGACTCTTTGTAGCTTGATGGAAAAGCCGCAATATCAGAAGGGCTTTTGTCTAAGCCACTAAATTTTTGAGCAGTAGCATTGGTTGTAAACACCAGTGCTAAAGCAAATAATACAGGTAAAAATACTTTTTTCATGTTTCAAATTTTAGTTGAGTTCAAAAGTAGTGGGTATATGCACTTCTCTTTTTTAAAGAGTCGTTAAAATTTCTACAACTTTCAGAATATTCTTAAAATCATATTTTTAAGGTGATATTGTTAAGATTGGGTTGTTTTTGTATTAAATAAGTTCTGAATAGAAAGTGAAAATCAATTTATGCTTTCAATAATGATATTTATGACTCATTTTTGTATCATAATTGTTAATAAGAAAAAGTTATGTGCGGAATTGTATGTGCGTTTGATGTAAAAGAAAGTACTGAGGTACTACGACCACAATTATTGGAAATGTCTAAAAAAGTTAGACATCGTGGCCCAGATTGGAGTGGTATTTATGCGAATGAAAAAGCTATTTTGGCCCATGAGCGATTGGCTATTGTCGATCCAGCTTCGGGCAAGCAACCTTTGTTTAGCCCTGATGGTACATTGGTCTTGGCCGCAAATGGCGAAATATATAATCATAGTGAACTTAGAAAACAGTTTGGAGGCTCTTATGAATTTCAAACAAAGTCGGATTGTGAGGTCATTTTAGCCTTGTATAAAGAAAAGGGAGTTGATTTTATTGATGAACTCAACGGAATCTTCGGTTTTGCTATTTATGACAGTGAAAAAGATGAATATTTTATTGCCCGCGATCACATGGGTATTATTCCATTATACATTGGTTGGGACCAAAACGGAACCTTCTATGTTGCTTCAGAACTGAAAGCCCTTGAAGGCACCTGTACCAAAATTGAATTATTCCCTCCAGGGCATTATTTACATAGTGCAACAGGGGAGTTTGTAAGATGGTATGAGCGTGATTGGATGGACTATGAGGCGGTAAAAGAGAACCAAACCAGTATTGACGAAATTCATGATGCTTTGGAGGCTGCGATAAAAAGACAATTAATGTCCGATGTGCCCTACGGAGTCTTGCTTTCCGGTGGTTTAGATTCTTCCGTAACCTCTGCCGTGGCAAAAAAATATTCTCAAAAACGAATTGAGTCTGGTGATACCAAAGAGGCTTGGTGGCCACAATTACACTCCTTTTCGGTAGGGCTGGAGGGTTCACCGGATTTAGCTGCGGCCCAAAAAGTTGCCGACCATATTGGTACCGTTCATCATGAAATTAAGTTTACCATACAAGAAGGTTTAGATGCTATCAAAGATGTGATATACAACTTAGAAACTTATGATATTACAACAATAAGAGCGTCCACCCCGATGTATTTGATGGCTAGGGTGATTAAATCGATGGGAATAAAAATGGTCTTGTCCGGTGAAGGCGCAGATGAGCTTTTTGGAGGGTACCTGTATTTTCACAAAGCACCAAGCCCTAAAGATTTTCATGAAGAGACCGTGCGAAAATTGGATAAGTTGCACATGTATGACTGTCTAAGGGCAAACAAGTCTTTAGCAGCCTGGGGCATTGAAGGTCGCGTTCCTTTTTTGGATAAAGAATTTATGGATGTGGCGATGCGCATCAATCCTAAAGATAAAATGATCAATGGCGAACGTATGGAGAAATGGGTGGTACGCAAGGCCTTTGAGTCTTATTTGCCAGAAAGTGTGGCTTGGCGTCAGAAAGAACAGTTTTCTGATGGGGTAGGTTACAGCTGGATCGATACTTTAAAAGAAGTGGTCGCAGAGGCAGTTAGTGATGAGCAATTAAAAAGCGCAAATTTTAAATTTCCGATACAAACCCCTACTTCAAAAGAAGAATATTACTATCGTTCTATTTTTGAGGGTCATTTTCCATCTGATGCGGCAGCACTGAGCGTCCCACAAGAACCTTCGGTGGCCTGTAGTACCAAAATCGCTTTGGAATGGGATGAGGCGTTTAAAAATATGAATGACCCATCTGGTAGGGCAGTGGCCAATGTACATGATGATGCCTATGTAAAATAATGCTTGTCAATAAAGCACAAGTTTTTAAGAGAACTTGCTGCGCAAATTGACCCTGAGCATAGTCAAAGGGTCTTTTACTAAAGCGCAGTAAGCAGTTTTATTTCATTTTTATTAGTCCGTGAGAAGCACCTGTAAAGGTGCTTCTCTAGTTTAATGAGACCCAAGTTTTGTAAAAACTTGCTGGTCGAATTAACCCTGAGCGGAGTCGAAGGGTCTGTTGCTTTGCTGTGGAAGGTCAAACCCAAGTTTTGTAAAAACTTGCTGGTCGAATTAACAACTTAAAAGTACAGTTGTTGACCGTTTATTCGGTAAAGCGTTTTTTCAATTTTTCCAAAATAATTTTCCACATATACTTGTTAATAACTTGCTTTGATATACTGCTTCAAACCCCTAATTTCATTAGGTATTGGTTATATTTGTAAGATTTGAATTTTTCAAAATAATCTAGCAATAAAATATGAGCGAGGAAGCTAAAAAAAATCAATATTCAGCGGATAGTATCCAAGCCCTTGAGGGTATGGAACACGTGCGTATGCGTCCTTCAATGTATATTGGAGATGTTGGCGTTAGAGGTTTGCACCATTTGGTATATGAGGTGGTTGACAACTCCATTGATGAGGCGATGGGCGGCCACTGTGACACTATTAGTGTAGTTATTAATGAAGATAATTCGATAACCACAAAAGATAATGGTCGAGGTATACCCGTAGATCTTCATAAAAAAGAAGGAATATCCGCTTTGGAGGTTGTAATGACCAAAATTGGTGCTGGTGGTAAATTTGACAAAGATTCTTATAAAGTGTCAGGTGGTTTGCATGGTGTTGGGGTATCGGTGGTGAATGCACTTTCAGATAAGTTAAAGGCTACGGTTTATCGTGACGGTAAAGTTTGGGAGCAAGAATATGAGCGCGGAAAATCAATGTATCCGGTAAAAACCGTTGGAGAAACGCAAGAACGTGGAACCATGGTGACTTTTCATCCAGATAGTCAAATCTTTACACAAACCATTGAGTATAGCTATGAGACCTTAGCCAATAGAATGCGTGAGCTTTCTTATTTGAATAAAGGAGTTACGATTAGTATTACGGATAAACGCCATAAAGATGAAAAAGGGGAGTATATTTCCGATACGTTTTATTCTGATGAAGGATTAAAAGAATTCGTAAGATTTTTAGATGGCAATAGAGAGTCTTTAATTAAGAATGTAATCGCCATGGAGGGTGAAAAAAATGGCATTCCTGTTGAGGTTGCCATGATTTACAATACCTCCTACACGGAGAATTTACATTCTTATGTGAACAATATCAATACCCATGAAGGTGGAACACATCTTTCTGGTTTTAGAAGGGGATTAACAAGTACCTTAAAGAAGTATGCAGATGCTTCGGGAATGCTGGATAAATTAAAATTCGAGATTCAAGGCGATGATTTTAGGGAAGGACTGACTGCGATTGTTTCCGTTAAGGTTGCAGAACCTCAGTTTGAAGGACAAACAAAAACCAAGCTTGGTAACAGAGAGGTTTCGTCTGCGGTAAGTCAAGCCGTTTCTGAGATGTTGACCAACTACTTGGAAGAAAATCCTGATGATGCAAAAATCATCGTTCAAAAAGTAATCCTAGCGGCACAGGCTAGGCACGCAGCTACTAAAGCACGTGAAATGGTGCAACGTAAAACGGTAATGAGTATTGGTGGATTACCAGGAAAACTATCAGATTGCTCTGAACAAGACCCTTCGCTTTGTGAGGTGTTCTTGGTTGAGGGAGATTCGGCAGGTGGTACGGCTAAACAGGGTCGCGATAGAATGTTTCAAGCTATTTTGCCATTACGAGGTAAAATTTTGAATGTTGAGAAAGCCATGCAACACAAGGTTTTTGAAAACGAAGAGATAAAGAATATCTATACAGCACTTGGTGTAACCATTGGTACGGAAGAAGATAGCAAGGCGCTGAACCTTGATAAACTTCGTTATCATAAAGTGGTTATTATGTGTGATGCCGATGTTGATGGTAGCCATATTGAAACCTTAATTTTGACTTTCTTTTTCAGGTATATGCGCGAATTGATAGAAGGTGGACACGTTTACATTGCCACCCCGCCCTTATATTTGGTTAAAAAAGGGGCTAAAAAACGATATGCTTGGGATGATGTGGAACGAGACGAGATTGTAGAATCAATGGGTGGTGCCGCAGGTATTCAGCGCTATAAGGGTCTTGGAGAAATGAATGCAGAACAATTGTGGGATACGACCATGAATCCTGAATTCAGAACTTTACGTCAAGTTACTATTGATAATGCAACGGAAACCGACCGTGTTTTCTCTATGTTAATGGGTGATGAAGTACCACCTAGACGAGAATTTATAGAAAAGAATGCAGTCTATGCCAACATTGATGCATAGGTTAAGCACCCATAACGCTAATTTCACAACAAAAACTCGCTCCGTAGGAGCGGGTTTTTTAGTTTTATCTTAAATTATACAAACATGAAAACAATTTTTAGTATTGTAATACTTGCTTGTTCCGTTATGGTTAGCGCCCAAAACTTGAATGATATATTGGCGTCAGGGTTAAATGATGCGGAACGATATACGAATGCTTACATGGCCCCACTAACGGAAGCTACTATTTATAGTATGTCAAACGGATGGTACAATTCAGCAGATGCTAAACCTTTGGGTGGCTTTGAGATTTCAGTAATTGGAAATATCACAGGCTTCAAAAACAACGAAGATAAAAAGGCATTTACGCTCAATATAGCGGAGTATGAGAACTTGCGTTTTGCTGATGGTAGCGAATCAAGACAGGTTTCCACGGCCCTTGGTGATATTGAAGGTGTTAGGGTATTGGTTGCTGATGACAACGGACTCTTTAGTGAAGAGTTTGAATTGCCTTCAGGGCTAGCTGCTGAAAATATCAACTTCGTTCCTTCAGGTTTCATTCAAGCTAGCGTAGGCCTTGTAAAGGGTTTAGAGGTGAAAGCACGTTTTTTGCCTAAAATTGAAACAGATGATGTAAATGTGGGTCTCTTTGGTGCAGGCCTTCAATACGACTTTACCAAGCTTTTGCCAGCAGATAAAATACTACCGGTGGCCATATCAGCGGTAATTGGGTATACCAATTTAAATGGCGAATACGATTTTACGAATACAGCTGTTATTGATGGCGAAAATCAGCGTCTTAATGCAAATTTTAGCACTTGGAATTTCAGTGCCGTTGTATCGACCAAAAACATACCTGTGATTAACTTTTATGGTGGGCTGGGTTATATCACTGGCACATCTGATATTGATGTGCTTGGAACGTATAGGGTTACTTCTGGGCCTTTTCAAACTACTTATACGGACCCGTTTTCCGTTTCCAATGATGTGAGTGGGGTAACGGCAACTGTGGGAACCAAAATTAAATTGGGTTTCTTTAGAATAAATGTGGACTATAATATCGCAGAATTCAGTACCCTGACCGCTGGTATTAATTTTGGATTTAGATAAAAATGAATCTTGTATATAAGAAATAGCCCCTAACATAGGGGCTTTCTTAATAAAGTCTGTAAGTTTTATTATTCTCTCACCGCAAATACTTCGCCACCAGTAAATTCTAGTTGCTCAGGTTCATCTGCTTTGTTCATGATAACGGTAATATCTGATAATTCTTCTTCATTATAGATTATCGTGTAGGTTCCATTATCCAGAGACCAAGCAAAATCGGTATAAAAAACAATTTTTTGATTGGCATACCTATGATATCTTCCAAGGTAGGCATCATTAAAAATCCATTCTTCTTTTTCAGGAATTTCTTTGTTTGTAACAGTGGTTACATTGGTTTTTGACCACACTCCTAAAATGGGGTCATTGTTTTCGGGTATGCGGGTACAGTTACTCGCAGCTATGATACTAACAATAGCCAACAATGAAAAAATCTTTTTCATAAGTAGGTAATTCAGTAAGGTTTGGGATAAGGATAACGTAGGTGCTAAAAGTTCTATTGTTTTTTTTCGATGTATGGTACGTTTATGACGTTTTCTTCGTCAAACACCACTATTTTTTAACATTTTACAACTTTTATCAAAAAAATAGATCTCGGAAATATGATATATTTCATAAAACTGTGGTTTAAAAATTCGCTATTTTTGAGCATCTTTTTAAAAACATAAAACATTATAAAATGAAAGTAACCGTTGTAGGAGCTGGAGCAGTAGGGGCAAGCTGCGCAGAGTATATTGCTATTAAAGATTTTGCTTCTGAAGTTGTACTATTGGATATTAAAGAAGGTTATGCAGAGGGCAAGGCTATGGATTTGATGCAAACAGCTTCTTTGAACGGATTTGATACCAAAATTACGGGTAGTACCAGTGATTACTCAAAAACCGCAAACAGTCATATTGCCGTAATCACCTCTGGTATTCCACGTAAACCAGGAATGACAAGAGAAGAGTTAATCGGTATTAATGCAGGGATTGTAAAAACGGTTTCAAAAAGTCTTATAGAACATTCTCCTAACGTTATCCTTATAGTAGTGAGTAACCCTATGGATACGATGACCTATTTAGTACATAAAACAACGAACCTCCCTAAACATAGAATTATTGGTATGGGCGGCGCATTGGATAGCGCACGTTTTAAATACAGGTTGGCAGAAGCCTTAGGTGCTCCAATTTCTGATGTTGATGGTATGGTAATAGGCGGACATAGTGATAAAGGTATGGTTCCTTTAATCGGTCATGCTGCTAGAAATAGCGTAAAAGTGGCGGAATTTTTATCAGAAGATCGTATGCAGCAAGTAGTGGAAGACACTAAAGTAGGTGGCGCAACACTTACCAAATTATTAGGTACCAGTGCATGGTATGCGCCCGGCGCAGCGGTTTCAGGTTTAGTGCAAGCGATTGCCTGTGATCAAAAGAAAATGTTTCCATGTTCTACATTTTTAGAAGGTGAATACGGGTTAAATGATATCTGTATTGGCGTACCGGTGATACTTGGTAAAAATGGTATTGAAAAAATAGTTGATATTGACCTAAGTGATGCTGAAAAGGCTAAAATGCAAGAAAGTGCTGAGGGAGTCTCTAAAACCAACGGGCTTCTTGAACTTTAATTAGCAAATAACCAAGAACCGCTATTGTATCGGTTGGTGTATTTAAGGGCGATATGTAGCTTTTTGGATACGGCCAAATTACTATAGCGGTTTTTTATTCCCTAGTGTGAGATGACAATTCCACGAAATCAATTGTCAAATCCTAATTGAAATGATATATTTGCACGCTGTTTAAGAAAAATAACATAATCCATGCAAAATAAAGGACTTATAAAGCTTTTCGCTCTGCTTTTCGGTTTAGTGAGCATCTATCAACTTTCCTATACCTTCATTACGGGTAAAATTGAAAGTGATGCTGAAACCTTTGCGGTCAACCAAATTTCAGAAGCTGAAGAAGACTACGTGTCAAAAAGAGAAGCTTTACAAGCATCTTATCTAGATTCTATTGGTGGAAACCCAGTATTGGGGTATACCAGCTATGATGATGCCAAAACAAAAGAGCTTAATAAAGGGCTTGATTTGAAAGGCGGAATTAACGTGACGCTACAAATTTCCGTAAAAGATATTTTAAAGGGTCTAGCGAATAATACCAAAAATCCTGTTTTTAATAAAGCTTTGGCGGATGCAGATGAAGCGTTAACCAATAGTGATGAGGCTTATTTAGAGCTCTTCTTTGATGCTTTTGATGCGATAAAAGGGGATGCTAAATTAGCTTCTCCAGATATTTTTGCGAATAAGGGATTAAGTGATGCTATTAATTTTCAAATGACTGATAGTGAGGTAAAGCCTATTATTAGAACCAAAATCGATGAATCTATCGTTTCTGCATTTGAAGTATTAAGAAAGCGTATTGATGGTTTTGGGGTAACACAACCCAATATCCAAAGAGAAGGAAAATCAGGAAGAATACTTGTAGAGTTACCTGGGGCGAAAGATATTGCGCGGGCGCAAGAGCTATTGTCAAGTACAGCACAATTGGAGTTCTGGGAAACATATCCTCAAAGTAATCCAAGTTTAGGTCAGTTTTTTGTTAACGCAAATGAAAAATTACGAAATATTTTAGAGCCTGTTGAGAAGGAAGAAACCCTAGCTACTCCAGAATCTGAAATTGACTCTTTACTTTCAGATGTTGCTCAAGATTCACTGGATCTGACCGCACAGGCAAACCCGCTTCTTAATAAATTGATTCCTGCTTCACCTGGTAGTAATGCTATTGCTGTAGTAGCGGTGGTTGATACGGCAGAGGTAGGTTCTTATTTAAGAATGCCAGAGGTTAGAAGGTTATTGCCGGCTGATATTCAGTTTGCCAAGTTTGCGTTTGAAAAACCTCCAAAAGATTCTGAAGTTGTAGAGTTGTACGCTTTAAAATCTAATCGGGATAATTTACCAAGAATAAGTGGTGATGTTGTTTCTGATGCACAAGATGTTTTTGACCAGTTCAACAAACCTGCGGTTAGTATGACCATGAATACACGTGGAGCTAAACTATGGGAAAAACTAACAGGGGACGCATTTACCAATCAAACGGGTATTGCAATTGTACTGGATAATAGGGTGTATACTGCTCCTGGTGTTTCTACCGGTCCAATTTCAGGTGGTCGTTCAGAGATAACAGGTACGTTTACCATTAATGAGACAAAAGATATCGCCAATGTATTGAGAGCTGGTAAATTACCTGCCTCAGCAGAAATCATTCAATCTGAAGTGGTGGGGCCTTCATTGGGTCAAGAAGCTATAGATAGTGGTTTTACGTCATTTATGATTGCCATGGCATTCGTATTAATTTGGATGATTTTCTACTATGGTAAAGCAGGTATATTTGCCGATATCGCCTTGGTATTAAACATTGTACTGATATTTGGGGTGTTGACAAGCCTTGGTGCTGTTCTTACCTTACCGGGTATTGCAGGTATTGTATTGACCATAGGGATGTCCGTGGATGCTAACGTGCTAATCTTTGAACGTATAAAAGAAGAGTTGGATAGGGGCAAAGGCAAAGCGCAAGCTGTAGCTGATGGTTTTAGCAACGCACTGTCTTCTATTTTAGATGCCAACATTACAACCGGGTTAACCGCTATCATCTTATTTATATTTGGTTCAGGACCTATTAAAGGTTTCGCAACGACACTATTGATAGGTATTGTTACTTCTTTATTCACCGCCATTTTCATTACAAGATTGTTGGTAGATTGGTACATTTCAAAGAAAGGAAGGGACTTACAGTTCTCTACGGGGGCAACAAAAGGTTTGTTCAAGAATATGAATATTGACTTCTTGGGTAAACGTAAGATTGCCTATATCATTTCAGGAATCTTAGTTGCCGTTTGTGCTTTTTCTTTAGGCACGAAAGGATTGCAACAAGGGGTTGATTTCCTAGGAGGTAGGTCATATCAAGTTCGTTTTGAAAAAGCGGTCAGTGCTTCTGAAATTGCTTCTGAATTGACTACTGTATTTGGCAGTGGTACCAAAGTAAAAACTTTTGGAGAAGCAAATCAGATAAAAATTACTACTTCATATAAAGTTGAGGTAGAGGGAATAGAAGTAGATTCAGAAATCCAAAACAAGTTATACACTTCGTTACAAAAGTATTTGCCTGATGGAACTTCATTTGAAGACTTTACGGTTGGTGCCTCTGATAAATCGATTGGTATTATGCAATCGGTAAAAGTTGGACCAACAATTGCGGATGATATTAAAAAGAATGCCTTTTTAGCCATTATTGGTTCTTTAGCGGTAGTATTTTTGTACATTTTATTTCGATTTAGAAAATGGCAGTTTTCGCTTGGTGCGGTAACGGCCGTTTTTCATGATGTTTTAATTGTATTGGGTATTTTCTCATTAACAAGTACTATTATGCCTTTTAATATGGAAATAGATCAAGCCTTTATTGCCGCTATACTTACGGTGATTGGATACTCCTTAAATGATACTGTGGTCGTGTTTGACCGTATTCGTGAAATAATCAATCTAAAGGGTTGGAAAGATGGTGATAATGTAAATGAGGCCCTAAATAGTACATTGAGCAGAACTTTAAATACGTCATTGACCACATTGATTGTACTTTTGGCCATCTTTATTTTTGGTGGCGAATCGTTAAGAGGTTTCATGTTCGCTATGATTGTTGGTGTAATTGTAGGTACCTATTCTTCGGTATTTATTGCAACACCTATCATGTTTGATGCGCTAAAGAGAAAATTGACTTCAGGTAAAGAATAATACGCTTAACTAACTCAAATGAAGAAGCCGTTCAAAACTGAACGGCTTTTTTATTGAACTTATTTATATTGTCCATTGATGATTGCTTGAAGCTATTAGCTTGAATAAGCTTAAGAAGAATGTTGAAGATTTTTCAAAATCTGCTTGTCGTGATGGGTGACATGATAGGCGGTAAAATATAATATTTCCCTTAGTGTAAATTTACCCATTACAGGGTGGGGCAACCTATAGGTGTCCAGCTCTTCCTCTGAATAGGTTGAAATATTATTATTGAGATTTTTCACGAGCTTATCCAAGTGCTGTAAACTAGAATTTCTATCTTTTAATTCAATCGTAGAAGGTGCAAACTCCTTAGGTAGTTCATAATCATGATAACGCTTTAGGGTCAACAAATAATCTTTTACCAGTTCTTCATAGCTGCGACTGGGTTTACTTGCAAAGCCAAACTTTTCTTTTAAAACAAACTTGGGAATTTCAAATGCGCGATTTACCGGTATAATAGAGTTGATAATATGTTCCAATTGTTGACCAGCAGTCCATTTTTGGTTTGGTTTTTTTTCAAAATCTGCATCGGAAAGAAGGGAAAGCTTCTGTATGAAGTCGGAATGATTTTTGCTCAACAATGCTATAATTGCCTTCTTTTCCATATTTAAAGTTAAACTATTTTACCAATAGAACCTTTTGGGGTCATTTGAAGTTGGTAAGTAAATTTAGGTTTTAGTCCAATTTCTTGCCTATGCGAAACAAATAAAATAGCAGTATTCGTTTCGTTGGCAATTTTATTTACTAGGGTTATAAATAGTTTTGCATTGGTGTCATCTAAGCCAGTTGTGGGTTCATCTAAAATCAATAATGGAGGATGTTTTATCATAGCTCTTGCGACCATGAGTAGTCTTTTTTCACCAACGGTAAGCTGGTGAAAGTAGGTGTCTTTCTTAGCTTGTAGATGAATAAGTTTAAGCCATTGCTGTGCGACTATTTTTTCAGAATCAGAGGGATGTACATACAGTCCAATGGAATCGTGAAAGCCGGAGATGAGCATGTTTTGTAAGCTGTGATAACCTTTAAACGTATCGGTCATCGCAGGGGTGAAATAGCCAATATGTTTTTTGATGTCCCAAACACTTTCACCACTTCCTTTTCTATTTCCAAATAAGGTTAAGTTTTGTCCATAACCTTTATGACTATCCCCTGTAATCATGGCTAATAAGGTAGATTTTCCACTGCCATTTGGTCCTAAAAGATGCCAAAATTCCCCTTTTTGAATTTGCCATGTTATTTCTTGCAATACTGGTTTTCCATCAAAACGGACCGAAACTTTTTTGAAAGAAACCAAGGTGGTATTCTTTATAAAGTTTCTCTTAAGCGGTTTAGGGATGATTTTTGAAGCACACGCGGGCTGTTTTTGATTGGTTTTCCAAAAAGAAGCAGCATTTTGATATGGAATTAAATCACTGGAATTCAAACGAAAAAAAACAGTCGTAAAAGGAAGGATATCTTCTATTCTGCTTACAAGTTGTACCAGTATTATTTTTTTGGATATGCTTAGTAAAGTTTGTTTAAGATATGCCTGAGTTGTGACATCTAGATGATCAAACGGATTTACTAAAACAATAAAGTTGGGAGAAGTGCTTAAAACATGCTGTAAAAGCATTTTCTTTTGTTCCCCACTACTCATTGATTTTAAAGATTGTTGGTTATTAAGGTTTAAGATTTTAATGCCATGACGTTCTTCTTGGTCTATGTGTTTTTCGATTACGGAACTGGAAAAAAGCCTTCCTTGAAGCCCGTTTAATACTTCAAAACCTTTAGGCTTTACATCGCTAAAAAGGTGTGTAAGCAAATTTGTAATCTGCGACCGGTTATCAATTTGTACAGAAAAGTGATTCAATATAAAAAGTTTGCTTGAAATTACGGATTACTTTTTGGAGCAGCGACTCGAAAAATATGGACTGGATTTTCTTTATAGTTCGTAGTGTTATCCAAGTGCATTCCGTTTTTTAGTGCAACCTTTTGTGAGGGAAGATTGTCAACATGGATAATCGAGATTAAAGATTCGGTGAGTTCATGGTCAAAAGCAAACGTTTTGCATTTACTTGCGGCCTCAAACGCATAGCCTTTTAACCAGTATTCAGGTAATATCGAATACCCAATTTCCAATTCAATTTTATCGTCTACAAGTTGGGTTAATAACCCACATATACCAATAAGTTTTCCAGTTTGTTTTGAAACTAGGGCGTTCATTCCTCCATGGCCTTTCTCGTAGCGTTCAAACTGTCGTTCAAACTGTTCTTTACAGGCGATTATTGGGTCTGTTGAAAGTCCGTTCCAATATTTTGTTGCATTGGGGTTATGGTAAAATGGAAGCCATGCATCAAAATCCGCGGCGGCTAACCTTCTAAATTGAAGCCTTTTGGTTTCTTGGGTATCGAGTAAATATTTTGACATTTAATCTCTGGTAAATACAACTCGGTCACCTACTTCAAGCAACCATTTTTCAGCTAGTCCCGCATTGACCTCTAAAACATATTTTATAGGTACTTGAGATGACAAACCTTCTTCGTTAAAGGGTTGGGCATTTTCTTGGAAACTCGCTATATGTTGATTCTCATCAATAAAAATAAGATCGAGGGGTATTTCAGTATTCTTCATATAAAATGAATGCATTGCAACATCTAGAAAGATAAAAAGCATACCCTGTTTTTCTTGCATTGATTCGCGGTACATCAACCCGGTTTGGGTTTCATAATCGGTTTCTGCAATTTCAATATTTATATTAGCAAGTAGGGAATCTCTTTTGTAAATCTGTAATTCGCCTTCTTTTTCAAAAGAAATGGAGGTGGTCTTAATTTCGGTTTTTTTCCCCTGTTTACATGCCGATAAACTCACTGAAAGGATAAGGAAGAACGTATAAATTTTAAAAATACTTTTCATTTTTGCTTACTGCTTACTGCTTACTGCTTACTGCTTACTGGTCTGAACATAAAATATAGCCCTAATAGTATCATTGGAATACTTAACCACTGTCCGGTAGAAAAAGTTCCCCATGTTTCTTCAAATCCGCCTTGACTTTTCTTAAAATATTCTACAAAAAACCTCGCCGTCCATAAACCAACCATAAACATACCAAACAGAAAACCTTGTTTTTCACTTTTACTTGTTTTCCAATAGGTGAATAGCATTAATCCGAAAAGGAGCAGGTATAAAAACGCCTCGTATAACTGTGCTGGGTGTCTGTATGGTATATCTTGCAATATTTGCGCAAATTCCGGTTTAGATTCAATGGCTTTATATGCGGCACTTGCCGTTTTTTCTTTGGTCAGTTGTATCGCCCTGTAGGCTGGCATATCATCTGAATCGCGAATAAATTTTGTGGCGAACACGAATGATTTATCTACGATGTTACCGTTAATTTCAGAATTGAAAAAATTGCCCAGTCGCACAAAAGCACAACCAATAGTACTCACTACGGCAACCCTATCCAGCACCCACAAAAACTTCATGTCCTTATACTTTCTTGAAAAGAGATAAAGTGCTAAAAAAGCTCCTATCGTCGCGCCATGGCTTGCAAGACCTGTAAAACCCGTAAATTCCCAACCATTAATAAAACCAAAAAGGGTTTCATTTGCATTTTCACGTATGGGAAGTAATATTTCTAATAGGTGGTTTTTATAATAATCCCAATCGTAAAAAAAGACATGGCCCAATCGTGCCCCGAGCATTATAGAAACCACGGCATACACAAAAAGTGAATCCAGTTTTTCCAAAGATTTGTTCTCTTTGGTGAATATTTGTTTCATGATATACCAACCTGCTACAAAAGCTAAAATCCAGAGTAAGTTGTAGTATTTTATTTGAATAAAACCGATTTTAAAAAGGATGTCATCGGGATTCCAGTTGAAACCTAAAAAGTACATAATACGTATTTTGGGCTAAGATAGTTAATTAGATAAAAGACCGCTTCGCTTTTAGACATTAGATTTTAGATTGCTTGACGCAAAAGTTGGGCACGTAATGGCCACTATTATATATAGAAACTTGATACTTGGGTTTGAACTTTTAAGGCACAGGGTCATAGCCGCTGCCACCCCATGGATTACAGCTAAAAATACGTTTTACAGCTAGCCATCCGCCTTTAAATAGCCCATGTTTTTTTAAGGCTTGGAGCGTGTAGGTAGAACAAGTTGGTGAATAGCGACAGGTGGCCGGAGTCAGTGGTGAAATGAGTAATTGATACGCTCTGACCAAAAAAACAAAAGGGGCTATCAGAATCTTTTTCACCTTAATTTACTGTGAATATGGTTCCGTCTTTTCCGTCTTTAAGTTGTACACCTAAAGTTAAAAGCTCATCGCGTATTTTATCAGATGTCGCAAAATCCTTATTTGCCCTAGCACTATTTCGCAATTCAATCAACAGCTGGATTACACCAGAAAGTGTCTCCGAATTTCCTTCGGACGCTTGGTTGTTTTCTAAACCAAGAATATCAAAAACGAAAGCATTGATGCTATTTTTTAAGCTTGTTTTGTCGCTATCGGATATGGTCTCTTTTCCCTCTTTAATTAAATTAATAAATTTTACCGCCTCAAAAAGATGGGCAATTAAAATTGGGGTATTGAAGTCGTCGTTCATAGCATCGTAGCACTTCTGATTCCAACTGGTAAAATCAAAACTACTTTTTGGGGCTACTTCCAATGAGTCCAAGGTTTTCAAGGCATCCATTAGGCGATAGTATCCTTTTTCCGAAGCCAAAAGCGCGTCATTGCTTAAATCTAAAATACTGGTATAGTGTGCTTGCAACATGAAAAAACGAACTACAGATGCCGAAAACGGTTTACTTAATATGTTGTTTTCTCCACTAAAAATCTCATTTGGATAAATATTATTGTCGGTAGACTTTGACATTTTTTTACCGTTGAGCGTAAGCATATTGGCATGGAGCCAGTAATTTACTGGACTATTGCCATTGCTCGCTTCAGCTTGCGCTATTTCACATTCGTGATGTGGAAATTTCAAGTCCATTCCACCACCGTGAATATCAAAAGTTTCGCCCAAGTATTTGGTGCTCATTGCAGTACATTCTAAGTGCCAGCCCGGGAAACCATCGCCCCACGGTGAAGGCCATCTCATAATATGTTGTGGTTCTGCTTTCTTCCAAAGGGCAAAATCTTGCGGATTTCGTTTTTCGTTTTGACTTGAAAGTTCTCTGGTGTTGGCAATCATGTCTTCCAACTTACGTCCACTTAACTTACCATAATCATTTTTTTCATTGAACTTAATGACATCAAAGTAAACCGAGCCATTTGCCTCATAAGCATAGCCTTTGTTTAAAATCTCTTTTATGATTTCAATTTGCTCAATAATATGTCCAGTTGCTGTGGGTTCTATGCTAGGTGGTAGAAAATTGAATTTTTGCAAGGTTTCATGAAAATCAACGGTATAGCGCTGAACAACTTCCATGGGTTCAATTTGTTCTAATTTTGCTTTTTTGGCGATTTTATCTTCTCCATCATCAGCATCATTTTCTAAATGGCCAGCATCGGTAATATTTCGTACATAGCGCACTTTGAAACCCAAATGTTTTAGGTATCTAAAAATCATATCAAAAGACATGAAGGTGCGGCAATTTCCTAAATGGACGTTGCTATATACCGTAGGGCCACAAACATACATGCCTACATAACCTTCTTTTAATGGTTTAAAGACCTCTTTTTTCCCTGTAAGGGAATTGGAAACTTTTATGACTTGATTATTAAATAATTGCATTAAAATTCTGTGTCAAGATTGATGTAATCTAAAAACTCACGACGAACGGATTCTTTTTTGAATTTTCCACCATATTCGGCGGTGACCGTGCTGCTTTCTATATCTCGAATACCTCTAGAGTTTACGCATAAGTGTTTAGCATCGATTACACAGGCGACGTCATCAGTACCTAAAACCTTCTGCAGTTCTTTTACAATTTGAATATTCAGACGTTCTTGGACCTGTGGTCTTTTTGCAAAATAATCAACAATACGGTTCATTTTAGAAAGACCTACTACAGTTCCGTTAGAAATATAGGCAACATGGGCTTTTCCAACAATGGGCAATAAATGGTGTTCACAAGTGGAGTAGAGGGTAATATTCTTTTCTACGAGCATTTCACCATACTTGTATTTGTTTTCAAATGTTGACGATTTGGGTTTTCTATCAGGATGTAAACCACCGAAAATTTCATTTACGTACATTTTGGCAACACGTTTGGGTGTACCTTGTAAACTATCGTCGTTTAAATCGAGCCCTAAGGTCAACAAGATTTCGTGAACATTTTTTTCAATACGCTCTATTTTTTCCTTATCGGTTAGTAGAAAAGCGTCATCCCGTAATGGGGTGTCTTGCGATGAGCCAACATGGTCGCTGCCTCGTTCATCATATTGTTCTTCCAAAGTTTCCTCTAATTTCATTTAACGCCCTATAAAGGCAGCAAAGATATACATTAATGACCTATTTAACATCGGTATTATTTGGTTTGACAACATAAATTCTTGTTAAGGCGATAAGGATTCTATTTTTGCAATTACCAAGTAAACAACTACTTATGTTCAAACTGAACAGCTTTCTTTTCTTTTTTATAGGATGCTTTGCGTTTGCACAGGTTTCATCTGATTGTACCGCTGCAATAGCTATTTGCTATAATACTCCCATCAACGGTGGTGCTATTGGCATTGGTTTGGATGATTATAATGGGGCAGCCTCAAGTGGCTGTTTAGAGCCAACGATTTCAGGCACCATCGAATCAAATTCAGCATGGTATCGCTTTAGAACAAATGCCTCTGGGCAATTGGGAATCAATATTGGACACGATGCTCTTGAGGATTGGGACTTCGCTCTTTATCAAACAACCGATTGTGTTAGTCTAGGGGAGCCCGTACGATGTAATTTTTTTGACAATAGCGATGAAAACACCTTTATAGGAATTGGTGAAGACCCTAATGGAAATGGAGCTAACGTACAATATGAAGAGTGGTTAGAAGTTGAGCCTGGGCAAGATTACTATCTATTGATTAATAATTTTAGTGATGTCAATTCTGGATTTTCAATTCAGTTTACAGGGGATATTTTTGTTTCTAACCCTAATGATGCTTTAGATTGCACTATAGTCAGTAATCTTTTGGGAGCACCAATTACCGCCTGCGAGAATGAAACCATTACCTTGGATGCCACCACTGCAAATGCTTTTAATTACATCTGGTATCAAGATATTGGTAACGGATTTGAAGAGATTTTGAGTGAAAACAGTGAAATATTAGAACCAACTACAAGTGGTCTATACAGGGTTCGGGTTTTAACTCCGACAGAGAATATTATTAGTGATGTACAGGTAGCTTTTTCACCTTTACCGGTAGCGCAAACCGTTGAAGATGAGTTAATTTGTTATAGTGAGTTGGGCTATGACCTTGGTCAAAAAGACCTTGAAGCTTTAGGGAGTCAAAACCCGCAAGAGTTTTTGGTTGGTTATTTTACTTCGCAACAAGATGCTGAACAAGGAAGTAGTGAATTGCCTAAACAGTATTTAAAAAACGTAGGGGTTGAAACTATTTTTGTTCGCGTAACTTCAATTCAAAATCCCAATTGCTATGATGCCTCGGTGAGCTTTGATATTGAAGCATTTATTCCGCCTAATTTAGGTGTTGACCAAGAGATTTTTATATGCGATAACATTTCAAGTATTTTGATAGGAGAAGACACTACCCAACCTGACTACTTATATGAATGGAATACTGGTGAGGTTACTTCAAGTATTGAGGTGTCAGGGGCTGGTACATACATTTTAACGGCTACCATAAATTATGGCACTCTTTTTTGTGTAAGAACAAGAACATTTACCGTGGTAGAATCCGTTACACCAATAATTTCAGACGTTCAGATTGGTGATTTTAGTTTTAGTAATACGATACGGATTTTTACGGAAGTTGAGGGAGATTTTGAATATAGCCTAGATGAGGGTGCCTTTCAAGACAGTCCAATTTTTGAAGAGGTATTGCCAGGTAATTATATGGTCTATATGAGGGATAAAAGTGGTTGTGGAATTGATAGCGCACCAATTGCAGTGGTAGGGTGCCCTGCATATTTTTCACCCAACGGAGATGATATCAATGAAGAGTGGCATGTTTTGGGCATTAATTACTTGAATGAACCCATTGTGACCATATATGACCGTTATGGTAAATTAATTCGTGAACTTACCCCTTATGATTCTGGATGGGACGGCACTTATAATGGTACGCCCTTATCAGGAACCGATTATTGGTTCAAACTTACTTTTCTAGATGATAATGCTAACCGAGTGGTGGCAAAGTTTTTACAAAATCATTTTTCACTGCGTCGTTAGGGTGTTTGTTTTTTTTATTTGAAATGGTATTTCATCGATTAACGGCATTTTTATGGATAAACATATACTAAATGCTGGTAGTAATTAGTTATACTAACATTATAAAGTATAATATTAGCCCCACAATGAGAATAAGAACACTATTTTGTGCTATTTGCTATTTACTTTTTAGCATTACCATAAAGGCGCAAAACTCCCCCGATTGTAGAACCGCGATACCTGTATGTGCTGATGCTCCTATAATTGGAGTTGCTGATGGTGGCGGAGATATTGATGATTTTGACCCTGATATCATTAGACAAACAGGATGTCTTGAAAAAGGTAGTGTGGTTTCGGCCAACATTGAAAACAATACTTCGTGGTATGTGTTCAGAGCGGGTACTGATGGTCAGATAGGCTTTAATATTGAGGCCTTGCCTGTAACTCCGGGCGGAATTGTCACCTCTGAGTGGGATTTTGCTTTGTACGGACCTGATACGGACTGTGCTGAAATTAGTAATGGTACTGCACAACCTATTCGTTGTAATTATGAAGTAAACAATACAGATTTTACTGGAATTGGAATTAATCCGGGGAATGGTCAAGTTGGGGCACCAAATGTAACAGGCAGTCAAAATACCTATGATGAGTTTATAGATGTAGTGGCAGGTGAAATATATTATCTGCTAATTAATAATTTCAATACAAACTTTGATGGTGATGCAGAGTCGTTTGAACTAACTTTTACGGGTACATCTGTAAATGATGACCAAAATACGGCACTGGACTGTACTTTGCGCGATGAGTTTTTAGGACTTGATATCATTGCATGTGAAGGTGATCCAGATATTGTTCTAAGTGCCTTAAATTCTCCTGCTGGTCCTGATATTGCAAATATTACTTGGACATTAGATAGGGATGATGACGGAATTATTGATGAAGTTTTAGCAACAGGAGTAAATGAGTTTACCGTTGTAAGTCCTAATTCAGGTCGTTATTTTGTATCTATAGAAAATAGCTTTGGGCAGATTATAGCTGATGACATATTAATAACATTCTTCGGTGTTCCAGTATTATTGCCTGGGGAAGACGGTATCATAGTACGTGAAGATTTGACTAATGCTGATGACCCTGATCGCTACGCGGTTGAATTTGTGGTTGATGGTGACGGAGATTACGAGTATGCTATTAATGGAGGGGACTTTCAAGATGAAGCTATTTTTCTTGATGTGCCTCCAGGCTTGAACACCGTTATTGTTAATGATAAGAATGGTTGTGGATTTACGGAGCCAATAGAATTTTTGATAGTCGGCTATCCTAAGTTTTTTACCCCTAATGGTGATGCTTTTAATGAGCAATGGAATGTATTGGGTATAGACCAATTGGTCAACCCTATTGTTTACATATTTGACCGTTATGGAAAATTAATAAAACAGCTTGATCCAACCGCTGGTTGGGATGGCACTTTTAATGGCAGGGATATGCCTTCTTCAGATTACTGGTTCAAACTTGACTATGACCCAGACGGACAAACGGTAATTGTTGCTAAAACGGTAAGAAACCATTTTTCTTTGGTTCGATAAAACAGAAAGGGCAGTACAACAAGAAATCATAAATTTGTCTTTCCGAACGCAGTAAAGGAATCCTTTATTTGAACTTACAAATGTTCTTCGAAATTCATTCTTTTACCTAGAATCCTTATGACGTATATTTCACTAGTATTATCAAATGAATAATAAATTACATGGCCTTTGAAATTATAGAACTTTAATCCATTGGCAATTGGCGAAGCATCTCTGGCGAGTTCTGGGCGATCTGCTAGTTCTTCCAAGAAATCTTCTAGCTCGGTCAAATAAACGACAGCTTGTTCGGTACCGAAATACTTTATCCCGTACTTATAAATTCCAACAACATCAAATTGGGCCCTAGCGGAAAGATTATAGCTCTCCATTATCAACCTTCTTGATGATATCGCTTATTTTCAATGGGCTTCGGCCACTTTGAATACCGTCGTCTATGGCTTGTTTCAGTTCTAAGAGTTTCATATTCTCTGCCTGGTCCTTTCTGACCAGTTCGCGGATGTATTCACTGTCGTTGGTAAAATCCCCTTTCTCAACTCTTAGCTTAATCCAACTATCCTGTTGGTCCGTAAATGTTATTGATTTTCTAGTAGTTTGCATAAATTATAATTATGGTGCAATATAGTTATTTTTCGCACCACATAATAATTATTCATCTATTGTTTGATTTTCAAAAGAGCATAGATTGCTTCTTGCCTTGCAAAGACGACTAGAAAATCTTTCTGTGCAATATTTTCAATAGTTGTATTCCTTAATTTTTAAAACTTTAAAGTGTAGCTTAAGGTTACATTTGTATTGATTCGGTTAATCAAGGCTGAGTTGGAAAGCCCTGAATCAAATAATAATTGATTTACGTCTTGTTCTGTTCTATTTAGTGCAAGGTCTAACCTGCTTCCGCCAAAATTATAGCCAATACCTCCAGAGTATCCTTCTAAATTTCCAATAATATCAGCGTCTTCGTAAGGTGTTCCTTCAAAACGATATCCACCTCTTAAACTAACTTTGTCAATTCTGTACTCACCGCCAACTCTAAAAGTATTTACGGCACCAAGTTGCTGTGCAATAAAGTCGTTTTCCACTTCAAAACTTGGATCGTTATTCGGTCTCAATTCTGCTTGTGACATATCTTGATACCCATAATCAAAACTTAATAGGCCATCCTTGCCAAAAACTACTGCTAAGCTACCCGTATATTTTGAAGGTGTTTTAATTCTATATTCCTCAAACAGATTGATAATATTAAAATCTATAAAACCAATATCATCAACCGCTAAGTTGGAATTTATGCGTTGGGCGGTATTATCCCTTAGTCGATACCATGTTGGCGACTGATAACTACCTCCAATTCTAATATTGTTGTTCAGTTTTGCAATGGCACCTAAACCAAAAGAGAAGCCCTCGCCTTGGGTGTTTAAAAAATTATCAAAACTTGTCGTTTGAACGGCAGAGCCAGCATCATATCCGCTTTCATCTAATGTGGTAAGTCGCTCGTATAAAACACTATGAAAATTTAGTGATGCCCCTACATAAAGGTTTTCTTGATATTGTCCAGCAAAATTTGCGGTGAATTTACTATTGTAGCCAACGCTAGACTGCCGATATTGTTGGTTCACATTTGAATATTGTGCATTTGATACATACGAGGTATTGGCGTCATCATCAAGAACGGGGTCGATGATACCGGCCTGAAAGCCCAAAAAGCCTTGTTGCGCACCAAAGCCAAGATTAGCTCCAATATCTAAATAGGCATCTTCAACAAACTCTCCTTGTTGAACTCTTAGCGGACCAAGCGCCTCACCTTGCGCAAAATTTAGAAAGTAGTTATCAATACCTTCGGTAGTATTTCCAGAAACCAGAACTTGGTCATCAAAACTGTTCGCAATATCATAATTTAAAGCCAGTGCAATTTTCTTCCAATTGGAACTAGAAGATTTAAATACAAATACCCCACCAACTTGATTAAACTCTAAAGTGTTTAAATCAGCATTTTGAGTGCTATTGCCATAAAGGGCATCATTATTTCTATTGTAATTGGTACCGCTTACGGTGAACTGACTGTAGTTAAAAACGGCAGATCCAGCTGGGTTTACGTTTAAAGAGGATAAATCGCCCCCAAGTGCTCCAAAGGCGCCACCCATAGCTTGGAACCTCGCAGTACCTTGAATGTTTTCTGAGCTATATCTGAGAACATCATTAATGTTTTGGGCAGTTGTAGTTAAGCACACTGCCCCCATGATGAAAGTTAAAAAGCTTTTCATTGTTCTGATTCTTTAATTAAGCAACTTGATTTTTGAATTTAATTTCTTCTTCCGCCACCACTTCTTCCTCCAGACGATCTACCACCAGAAGACCTACTAGAACCGCCAGAGCTTCTAACGCTTCCTGAGCTACGGCTAGACCCACCAGAACTTCTATATCCTGAACTTCTAGAACTGCTACCAGAACTTCTATATCCTGAACTTCTAGTGCTACTGCTATTTCTAGATGATCTGCTATAGCTATTACTTCTTGGTGCAGTACGTGTAGAAGATTGGTAAGCTCTAGTGCTTCTTCCAGAAGCTGGTGTTCTGTAACCAGAGCTTCTACTCGTGGTCGTTCCATTTCTGTATCCATTGGTTCTAGGTGAGGAGGCCCCACTATAGTTTCTGTAACTTCTTGTAGCACCATCATAGCGCGGCACTGATCGGGTTGTTCTGCTAGAACGGTAATTTCTATTTCTTGCTATCGCATCATTACCTATACTTCTTTGCGAGGGCATTGTTCTTCGGTATGAGTTTGAAGTCCTTGCTGACGCCGTGCTGCTTCTGTTTGCACTGGAGCGTCCGCTATTAGAGCGTAATCTTGAGTTGGTAGAATTTGTTCTATTATACAAGTTTGACCTACCGCGAACGGCACTTGATGCTACTGAATTTCTAGTTGCAGCTCTTCTAGTCCTATTAAAGGCGACATTTCTGTTGTTAAAACCGTTATTAAAGTGTCCGTTCCAACCGAGACCACCCCAGCCCCAATTGTTCCATCC
>CAYGUO010000024.1:0-20054 GCA_964353095.1 uncultured Flavobacteriaceae bacterium
GCTTTTTATGAGCTTGGAAAAGATAATTTTGAGTTTGTAATGGTTTTAGAAAACGATCCTGAACTTTTTGATATTGACACAGAAACGAATACATCTGTTGAAACACTGACCTACGAAAATGCCACCGTTAAAAAATATGGTATTGCCAATACTACACTTTTCAGTGTTGCCGTTGAAGACCACATTATAGCGAGTTCTGCCCAAATGCTATTAGAAAATGTAATTCGCGCTGGATATAATAACGAGCCCTCTCCAATGCTTTCTACACTGTATCATGCGACTGACGTCGCAAAATCTGCCTCTATTTTCATCAACTTCAACAAAGCTCAAAATCTACTTCAGAGCAACCTAAATTCAAACTCTAAAATCAGCCCCATAAGCCTTACAGATTGGGTGTCCGTTGATTTTACTTCCAATCAAAACAACCTTGTTTTAAGCGGCATCTCCGTAGCCAATGATTCTGTAAAAAATGCCATCAACCTTTTTAAAGGCACCACGCCTTTAAGTGATGCCATTGCCATTTTGGCACCTAAGAACGCGGATGCCATTCTCAGTTATGCTTTTGAAAATTATGACGAATTTGCTAAAAACCAACGACACTATTTAGACCAGGCCAAAGTTCAAGACACCATTTTCAATACCATTGAAGAAGTAGGGATCATCTATTTAAAAAATGAAAAAGCAGTTGTATTAAACTCTTTCGGTGCCGAAAGTCTTTCCGATAACATTACGGCCCTCAAAACAGGGAGCTTTGTCTCTCAAGGGAGTGAAATATGGCAACTCAACAATCCTAAATTGGTTTACGCAATTTTTAGGCCTTTGGTCACCAATTTTGATGCTAACTTTTGCACCATTATAGGGAATTCCTTCATTTTTTCAGCAACAAAGGAGGTCTTGCAAAATATTATTGCAAATCACAAAAGCGGAACAACATTTGACAAAACAGCAATTTATACTACCGTAAAAAGCTCGCTGGCCAATGAATCGTCTTTATTGTTTATAGCTAACGAAAACGGCATTGATCATTTTTTGGAACAGGACTTTTCAGATAAATTATTTACGGATTTTAAGAAGCTAAATGTAAAGGACTACGCCTTTGCCGCTCAGATTGTCGCCGACCAATCGTTCTATCACATCAATATGCTAGCTTCTACTATTAAAAAAGAAGTGGCAAATAATAGTATCAGCCCCTTATTTACGGTTGAATTGGATACTGATTTGGCGATGCCTCCTAAATTTGTTAAAAACCATAGAACCAACAAGCAAGAAATTGTAGTTCAAGATAAAGACCACTTTCTCTATCTTATCTCTACAGAGGGAAAGGTTTTATGGAAAAAGCAGTTAGAAAGTCAGATTCGCGGTCAAATACAACAGGTAGATCTTTATAAAAATGGAAAGCTCCAACTTGCTTTTTGTACAAGCAACCAATTCTTGATTCTAGACCGAAATGGAGAGGAAGTGGCTCCTTTCAATATTAAATTTGAATCAGGAAACTTGAACGGACTTGCCGTTTTTGACTATGAAAACACCAAAAACTATCGCTTTGTGGTTACCCAAGGCAGAAAAATATTTATGTACAACGCCCAAGGTAAAATAGTTGATGGGTTTACCTATAAAGAAGCCAACAGCCCAATCATAAAATCTCCAAAACATTTTCGCCTCTCTAAAAAGGATTATTTAGTTTTTACTTTAGAGGATAAAACCATGACCATAAGACACCGAGCTGGTCATGAACGCATAAAAGTCAGTGCCAAAATTGATTTTTCTGATAATGAGGTTTTCCTATACAAAAACAAATTTTCTGTTACCGACAAAAAAGGGGTACTTCACCAAATTGACACCAAAGGGAAATTAGCCGCGACCAACTTTAATTTAAGTAAAGAACACGGCATGTTCGCTACCAGTAAGACCTTAGCTTTAATGAACGAAAACATTCTAAGTATTAAAGGGAAAAAAGTCGAACTTGAGTTAGGAGTGTATACGGCTCCCAAAATATTTTACCTCTATGATAAGATTTATGTGAGTATCACTGATATACAAAATCAACAAATCTACCTTTTTGATAGTCAAGCCGAACCCATTTCCAATTTCCCGGTGTTTGGAAATTCCTTAATCGATCTCACCGATATGGATGGTGATAAAAAACTGGAATTCGTTGCCAAAGATCAAGAGAATTCGATTATTGTCTATAAAATGAATTGAGTTATACATCAACTGATGTAATCTGTACATTTTTTGAATTCGAAATAAGACTATTGGTTATCTTTCAAATTCTTAAAAAGAACCGAAAAAATGAAAACAAGCATTCTTACTGTATTCGTATCCTTATTTTTTATTCATCTAGGTTTTAGCCAAGCAAATTGCAGCAAATACTATCCTATGATTGAGGGAGCTAGTTTTGAATACACGAATTTGAACAAAAAGGGAAAAGCAGAGGGAACGGCCTCATATAAAATTACGCAAGTTTCCACAACGGGAGAAAACACCGCTGCAACCATGGCCATGGAATTAAAAGATGAAAAAGGAAAAGAGATTTATAAAACGGATTATAGTTTTGTTTGTACAGGAAACATGGTCACCATAGACTACAAATCACTGTTACCGACCAGTATGTTGGAGCAATACAAAGACATGGAAATAGATATCTCTGGTACTGACTTAGAATTGCCAAATGATTTAAGTATAGGTCAACAGTTATCAGATGCCAATGTCACCATGAAAGTGAGCATGGGAGGAATGAACATGAATACTACCGTGGATTTAGTGAATAGGAAAGTTGAAAAACAAGAAAGTGTAACCACACCAGCGGGTACTTTTGATTGTTATGTTATTTACACCGATAATAAAATAAAAGCAGTAATGGTAAAAAATTCTTTCCCGTCACGTGTTTGGTTTGCTGAAGGTGTTGGCATGATTAAGCAAGAAAGTTACAACAAGAGCGGCAAATTAATCGGCAGTACTGAACTAACTAAGTTTTCAAAATAATTTCTATACCCAAATTGAAAAACCAAAGTTTAAACTTCAGTTTTCTGTTTTTCAAGCTTAGCCTCAAAAAGCACTTCAAAATGGTATAGTAACTTTTGTTTTACTTCTTCAAGGTCAATTTGTTTTTTACCCAATTCTACGTTTAAAGAGGTGACCGCTTTATCTTTTATTCCACAGGGAATCATCATATCAAAATATCCCAAATCGGTATTTACATTTAATGCAAACCCATGCATGGTGACCCATCTACTAGCGCGAACACCCATAGCACATATTTTTCGTGCAAAAGGGGTGCCTACATCCAACCAAACCCCTGTTTCACCTTTTGAGCGTTCCGCTTTTAATCCATACTCTGCCAAAGTTAATATAACCATCTCTTCAAGAAAACGAAGGTATTTATGAATATCGGTAAAGAAATTATCTAAATCTAAAATAGGATAGCCTACTATTTGGCCAGGACCGTGATAGGTAATGTCGCCTCCCCTATTGATTTTATAAAAAGTGGCCTCTTTCTCTTTGAGCTTTGCCTCATCAATCAATAGATTATTGATATCCCCACTTTTACCGAGTGTGTATACATGCGGATGCTCCACAAAAAGAAAATAGTTTGGGGTTTCCAAACCTACCGCTTCCCTCCTATTTTTGATTTTCAAATCAACAATATTCTTAAAAAGTAGTTCTTGGTAGTCCCAAGTTTCTTTATAGTCTTTTAACCCCAGCTCTCTAAGATGGATCTTTTTATTCATAACACAAAGATACAACCCTGTGACTAGTCTTCCAGCTCAACCTCAATTGCCATCTTATCAGGGGTTTTCATCATGTTTAGAAAGTCTACCTCATATATCATGGTTTTACCATCCATAAAAAAAGTAGCTCCTTCTACGTTTACTTTCTTGACACGACGTGGAAAATGATACTTGAAGGTATACGTAGAACCTGAAAGAAACAGTTCTGCCCCAGCAAGACTATCTAAGCCCTTTTGAAATAATTCTTGATTTACCACAGTAATAGTTCTTGAAAACGTATTCCCTGAAAAGGAATAGTTCACCTGGGTGGTAGGTTCAGTCACAGAAAGAGGAGAAGCGGCTGCACTTCCCGTTCCGGGCATTGGCCCTAGCGAGCTTGCGCTTTGGAAAGAATTAAAGGCATCATTCATTTCCGAAACATTTTTAAAGTCGCTAAATAGTTTGAATTTCATTTCTTGCGCCTCAGGATTCATTACCACATTCATACTGAAGGGTTCCAACTTTTTCAATTTAGCCTGTTCCTCGGCTGACAATTGGGCGATACTGTCTTTTTTCAATTCCAATAAATCTTTAAAAACAAGCGTTGAGTCTACAACTTCCTCTTGTTTAAGACTATCCAATGATCCTGCCATTGCCATTAATTCGTTTGCATCAAAATTGATGGACAGTTTACCCGAACCATCTTCGTTAAAATGGATTTCCTCCGTAAAATTACATGCGATGAACAGGCCAAGTGTAAAAAACAAGGCCACAAGTTTTAATTTTCCCATTACTCCCTTAATTCGTATTGTTTAAAATTACGAGTGCTGCGATTACACCGGGCACCCATCCACAAAAGGTTAAAAGTAGCACAATTAAAAAAGAGCCACAACCTTTTCCAAGAACGGATAAGGGTGGAAAAATAATAGCTAAAAGAACTCTCCAGAAACTCATGTTTTGATTTTGATTGATGTACTATATAAGTCTTACAATTGGCTAAATTGTTACATAAAAACCACTATTTTTAAAAGATTTTTGTTTTATGAAAACGAATATAGGCCTATTACTGTTTTTATGTCCTTTTTTAAATTTTGGACAATACCAATTCTCAGGGGAGTTATCCAAAGCGCACACCAACAAAACGGTTTATTTATCGCTAGTTGAAAATTACCGTAAAAGCGCACGTATCTACGCTGACCAAATCATAAGCAAAACAACTACTGACACACTCGGGCAATTTACATTTGAAGGTGACCATCTAAATGAAAAAAACTTCCTTTATCGCATACATATTGACGAATGTGATACTGCAAACGAAAGCGCCCCACATTTTTTAAAAGAATGTAATTACACCCAAAGTCTATTGTTCTTGGCGCACAAAAATGATACCATTTCCCTTCCGCTCTTGCAAACCAACCAAGCTCTTTGTGAGATTAACTCAACCAATAATTCTTCTTCCTTGATTTTGGAGATTGATGCCCTGAAAGAAGAAATGATTCTTGATTTTATAGAATACCCTAGCAAGGCCAATGAAACCCTCAATTTAAGAAAATGGTTTTCAAGATTACAAGATTATGGTGTGCAAAGTGGTGAGCCCTTGGCAGAACTGTACAGCTATGATTTTTTATCCGATAGAACCAACGAAACACATTCTTACTATATGAATGATGTGAAGACCAACCCTTATTACGATCAATTAGCAGATAGATTACAACAAAGGTACGGTGACGCACCGTTTGTTGTTCAATATCAAAACGAACTAGCTGCCGATAAAATGATCCAAGAAACGATGAATATCAAGAAAAAAAAACCTTTTACAAAATACTTACTCATTGGAGGTGTTTTGTTTTTTAGTTTGGTCTATGTTTCCGTAAGACATGTTTTTACCAAGAAAAAAGCGCAAAACATTCGTTTAAAAACACTTACTACCCAAGAGCGCACCATTATGAGTAAAATAGGTGAGGGCAAATCAAACAAAGAAATCGCGATAGAATTGTTTATCAGCTTGAGTACGGTTAAGACGCACATCAATAATATCTACAAAAAATTAGGAGTAACCTCAAGGGAAGAGCTTAAATCGCTCTTATAACCTAAATTCAACCGGGGGTCTAGTCCGAATCTCAACCGTACAAACCGGATTACACGCACCATTAAAAGTGATTTTTGGATTTAAAACTAAAAATCATGAAAACTATTATTCTCCTAGTATTGGCCTTAAGCCTAAACGTAGCTACATCTCAAAGATTTAACCAAGAAATCAAAACAGAACAAGGTCGGCAATTTCTTGTGGGTCCTATTACCATGGAAGGACTTCAAACCGAACCCTATAACGCTTGGTTTCAACCTAATTATGATAATTATGCTGTTGACAGATCATTGGTTAAAATGATAAAGAAAGCGCTAAAAACATATCAACTCACCCTATTCTTGGGTACCTGGTGTGGTGACAGCAAAAGAGAAACCCCAAGAATTCTTAAAATTTTACAAGAAGCTAAATTCCCCATGGAAAATCTCAAAATCATCGCTTTGGACAGAAGGAAAGGGTTTTATAAGAAAAGCCCGAGTGGGGAAGAAAAAGGGCTAAATATTATCAAAGTACCTACGTTAGTATTCCTTAAAAATGGTAAAGAAGTGAGTCGTATTGTAGAAAGTCCGATTGCATCTTTAGAAGAAGACATGCTCTCTATTTTAAAAGGCACTTCTTATATTCCCAATTATTCTAAGTGATCATGAACTGATTGCCGTAATTAAAGCGCAAAAGTGTAATTTTGCGCTTTAATTTTTTTGACAATGCAGTTATCGGAACAAGAAATAGTACGTAGAGAAAAATTAACAAAGCTTCGTGAAATGGGTATCAACCCCTATCCTGCGGCTTTATATCCTGTTGATGCTACTTCCAAGCACATCAAAAATCATTTTGAAGAAGGAAAACAGGTGGTCATTTCTGGCCGATTGATGTCAAGAAGAATCCAGGGTAAAGCGTCCTTTGCTGAGTTACAAGATAGCGAAGGCCGCATTCAAGTCTATTTTAACCGTGATGAAATATGTACTGGTGAAGACAAAAGCCTTTACAATGAGGTGTATAAAAAATTACTGGATATTGGTGATATCATTGGTATTGAAGGCGAATTGTTCACTACCCAAGTTGGCGAAAAGACGGTGATGGTAAAAGGCTTTTCTTTGCTGAGCAAAGCCCTAAGACCTTTACCGCTACCCAAGGTTGATGCTGATGGAAACACCTATGATGAATTCAATGACCCAGAACTTCGTTATCGCCAACGCTACGTTGATTTGGTCGTAAACCCAAAAGTCAAAGAAACCTTTATCAAGCGTACAAAAATCACCAATAGTATTCGTGAATTTTATAACGACAGAGGGTATTTAGAAGTAGAAACGCCTATTCTTCAACCCATCCCCGGTGGTGCGGCTGCCAGACCTTTTTTAACCCATCACAATGCCTTGAATATTCCTTTGTATTTAAGAATTGCAAATGAGTTATACCTAAAAAGATTGATTGTTGGTGGTTTTGATGGGGTTTATGAGTTCTCCAAAGATTTTAGAAACGAAGGAATGGACCGTACCCACAATCCGGAGTTTACCGTAATGGAACTGTATGTAGCCTACAAGGATTATATCTGGATGATGGATACCACAGAGCAACTACTTGAAAAAATAGCCCTAGACTCTACCGGAAATACCAAGGTCACTGTAGGTAAAAACCAAATTGAATTTAAGGCACCTTATGCACGCGTGCCCATTTTAGAAGCCATTAAAATTCATACCGGACATGATGTTTCGGGTATGGATGAAAATGAATTACGAAGCGTTGCTAGAGGTTTGGGTATTGATGCGGACGACACTATGGGCGTTGGTAAACTTATCGATGAAATTTTTGGTGAAAAATGTGAACATCATTACATACAACCCACCTTTATAACAGACTATCCAAAAGAGATGAGTCCGCTTACAAAAGAGCATCGTGATAATCCGGCGTTAACCGAACGTTTTGAGCTGATGGTCAATGGAAAAGAATTGGCCAACTGCTATTCTGAGCTAAATGACCCTATTGACCAACGCGAACGTTTTGAAGACCAATTAAAACTTTCTGAAAAAGGGGATGATGAAGCCATGTTCATCGACCAAGACTTTTTAAGAGCTTTGGAATATGGTATGCCACCTACTTCGGGAATTGGAATTGGCATTGACCGTTTGGTGATGTTGATGACCAATAATTCTTCTATTCAAGAAGTATTGTTCTTCCCTCAAATGCGCCCAGAGAAAAAAGCCATTGAACTTTCTGAAGAAGAAAAAGTGCTTATGGAGCTATTGAAAGGGATTGATGAAATGCCTTTGGCCGACTTAAAAGAAAAAGCAGGCCTTAGCGGAAAAAAATGGGACAAAAGCACTAAAAACCTATCAAAACTCGGATTGTTAGCTATTGAAAAAAGGGAGGATGGCTTGTTTGCAAGACAGAAAGAATAAGGTGCTTTTTATTTTTACCAAAAAATACCCTAGCTTAGAATCCTGATGGAACTAAGTAAAAAATTAGGGTTGATTTGTGGCCCAATCGTATTTCTGATTTTACTCAATTTACCTTTTCAATTGGTTTCTGAACAAGGAGACCCTGTTATCGCCGTCGCCGTTTGGATGTTAATTTGGTGGATTACCGAAGCGGTTTCCATTTCCGTCACCGCGTTGTTACCGCTTTTACTCTTTCCATTATTAAAAATACTTCCCATAGCTGAAGTAGGTGCCAATTACGGCAGCCCCATCGTTTTTCTATTTTTCGGTGGCTTTGTAATGGCCTTGGCACTAGAGAAGGTAAATCTTCACAAGCGTATCGCCCTCAATATTATCCGGTTAACAGGCACGACTCCTAATAAGGTGGTTTTAGGGTTTATGATTGCCACGGCAGCTTTGAGTATGTGGATCAGTAATACGGCAAGCACTGTGGTCATGTTACCCATAGCCCTTTCGGTAATTAACTTACTCATTGATGATGAAGATGGCTTTACTAAAAATGATAAGAATTTTGCCTTGAGCGTGATGCTGGGCATCGCTTTTTCTGCAAATGCTGGTGGAATTGCAACAGTGATTGGCACACCACCAAACTCTATTTTAATCGGACTTTTAGAAAACGAATACAACATTCAAATATCATTTTTAAAATGGATGACTTTAGGCTTACCCTTTTCTATTGTAATGATTGCCATTACCTATTTTGTGCTGGTAAAATGGATGTTCCCCAATAGGGATTTAAAGTTTAATGCTTCCAAAGAAGTCATACAGGTAGAGTTACAAAAGCTTGGCCCCACTTCTGGCAAAGAAAAAATGGTTTTGGTCATTTTTGGAATCACCGTATTTCTATGGGTTTTTAGAACCCTTATCAATACTATCTTTCCAGAGCTTGGCCTTTCTGATACCATGATCAGTATATTTGCCGCGATTTCTCTTTTTGCCATTCCTTATAATATCAAAAAGGCGGATTTTATTATTCACTGGAAAGACACTTCAAAACTGGCTTGGGGTATTCTAATTCTGTTTGGGGGTGGTTTGGCACTGGCTAAAGGCATGTCGGTTAGCGGTATTGTAGATTTGGTTGCCGGTGCCATCGCCAGCAGCGATATCAGTATTCTATTTACTGCGGCATTGTTGATTCTATTGATGCTCTTTATGACTGAATTAATGAGCAATGTTGCCTTGGTAGCCGTCTTAGCACCAGTTGTAGCAGGTATCGCCATTGGCTTAGAGATTCCTATTCTATATCTATTGATTCCGGTAACCATGGCAAGTAGCTGTGCATTTATGTTGCCTATGGCAACGCCACCTAATGCCATTGTTTTTGCAAGTGGCTTTATAAAAGTACCAGAAATGGCCAGGGTAGGCATTATCTTAAACCTGATTGCCGTTGTGCTGCTCATCTTGGTATTCCAATTTGTAATTCCCCTGATTTTCTAAATTGTATTCATAAAAAAAGCCCCATAAATGGAGCTTTTTCTAATTGTATTGTTGAACATATTATTCTTGTTCGTAATCTTCAAATTCTAATTTTGACAATCCTTCTTGAGGTTTGCTAAAATCAATTGGCAATACTTCACCATTCTTTAATTTAAAATCTGTCAAGACAACTTGTTGAGCAGACAAAGTTCTTAAGCCATTCATATCAGAAAATTCATTATTAGATAAATACAGCTTTTTTAATTTTTTTAATTTTTCCATACCTGCTGGCATGGCACCATTTAAATCGTTGTTCGCCAATGCTAAAGTATTCAACTTTGAAAGTTCGTTAATTCCGGTTGGCAGCGCCCCTTCCAGTTTATTATCACTCAAGTTCAGTTCTTGAAGGTTTTGTAATTTATAAATCGTAGCCGGTATATTACCCACCAAGGCATTCCCTTCGAGGTTGACCATTTTAAGATGTTCAAACTTTCTAAAAAGACCTGGTATTTTACCTTCAATGGCATTACCGGACAAATTTAAGGTCTCTAGATTTCTTAGGTTTCCTATGGTAATCGGAATCTTACCTTGAAGATTATTATTCGATAAATCCAATCCTACGACTTTGCCATCTTTTAGGGTCACACCATACCATGTAGCAATGGGTTTGCTTTCATCCCATTGATTCGTCCAAAGGTGACCTTTAGTTTTAGCTTTCAGTTCCAATAGTGCTATCACTTCCCTTTTGCTTACCTCATCTTGGGCATAGGATATGCTCATGCTAAAAAAGCAAGCAAATAAAAATAACAGTGGTGATTTTAAGTGTCTCATCTTACAAGTTTTCTGGTGAACACGTTTTTTCAATATTAAATGTAAGACTTTTCTTTTCGCCCTAGTTAACATTGTTGTGTACTATTAATAATTGGGTATCAATGTAATAAAAACTGTAGTGTAGACTCCACAATCTTCCTATTTTTTCGATGAACTACCACATAAAAAAATGCCTTGGCGTATTTACCAAGGCATTTTTATAACTAATTCAAAAGACTACGCTTATTTTTCAAAAGCGTTGAAGTCTTGTGGTAAAAATTCTGCTGTATCAAAACCAAGCTCTACCGAATCTTCTTCAATAAAATTCAATGTTTTCGGATTCACATTTCCCTCGTAGGCATTAAATCCTTCTGGTAAATAAGCCGCCGTATCAAAACCAAGATTTGTCTCTTGCTCCTGCTCTATAAATACAATTGATTTTACATCAAAAGTTTCTTCCGGTGCATTTTTTGCTTTAGCGCTTAATAAAGGTAAAAACAGTGCTCCTATAAAAGCTATTACTAAGTATTTTCTATATTTCATGTCGTTGTTTTTTTAATTGTTCAACAAAGATAGAACTGTTAAAATCATCCTTTAGTATGTATTGTACTTTCATTAACAACCCCAAAAAATTGGCTAAAAATAGATTGGCAACAGGGGTTTGAAGTCTTTATCAAAGTTGTAAGTTAATTCTGTGCTTATTATCAAAATCATATTATTTAAGTGCTTTTTTTATCAAAAACACTTGGTCGATTTTATTGTTAATCTTTCGTTAAGCTAATTATCTAGAGGCTTAAAACCCAAAATCCCGACACATGGTCGGGATTTTCAACTAACTAACTCAAAAATTTGACCACCTTAAAACAGTGTTCCTAGTTTGACCTTTCATAAGGGTCAAAATTTTCTGGTAGATACGCTGCGGTATCAAAACCCAATTCAATTTCGTCTTCTTCCATAAAGTTCATTGAACTACTGATAAAAGCATTGGAATACGAATCAAAATTTTTGGGCAAGTACATTAAGGTACCCAAAGGCATTTCATACTCCAACTCAGTGTGCATGAACTGAATCGCTTTGATGTCAAAAGAACGTTTGTAAGGGTTAAACCCTTTTGGCAGGTAATCAGCCGTATCAAAACCTAACTCAATTTCTTCTTCCTCTTCCATAAAATTTACAGAACGCATATCCAAGGTGGTTGCATAGGGACTGAAATTTTCTGGCAAGTACGCTTTAGAATCAAAACCCAGTTCAATTTCAGGTTCGTTTTCCATAAACACTATTGACTTTACATCAAAATAACTTTCGTAAGGATCAAAACCTTCTGGAAGGTAATCAGCGGTATCAAAACCTAAATCCAATTCTTCTTCTACTTCAAGAAACTGTATTTCTTTTATAGAAAGTGCTTCCGCTGTTTCAATACTACTTTTTGTAAGATAAAAGGTTCCGCTTTCATTTGCCTCAGCATTAATTGGTAATGCTGTAAAACTGTTCTCAATGGTACGCGTGGCATTCAAATTTGCATTCACCGTACTTACTTGTTGCTCTGCTATGGATGAATTACTCATAAAGAAGCACCCATAAATTAATAGTAATTTGTTCATTTTTTGATTGATTTAATGATTGATGTGATATGCTTATAAGACTATACAAGTTTAAAATTGTTACAGCCTTTTTTGATTTTTAACAAAAGTGATAGTTTGCTTGAGGTCAATCATACTGGGCGATACAGCCCGAACTATTAGTGAAATGCAAGACTCCCAAAGGTTTGACAAAATGAAAAAATATTTCAGTCTTAGTATGATTTTAACAATTTCTTCAAAGTATTTTTAAGTTCTTTGGAAGATTGACTAAATCAAAATTGACCAAAATGAAAATGAATTTACTATTCCGTGGACTGTTCCTCCTTTTTGTGCTTGGAACTTACCAAACTACTGAAGCACAACTTTTCAAGAAAAAAAAGAAAAAAACAACAGAAGCTGAAGCTCCAGAACCAAAGAAAGGAGATATTCAACCCTATGAAAAGGTGATCACAAAAGATGCTGAAACTGACGAAGGCCTTTTTCATCTTCATAAAGTAGAGGACAAACACTTTTACGAGATTCCCGATTCCCTATTCAACCGTGAGATGCTCATGGTGAGTAGAATTTCAAAAACCGCTACAGGAATTGGTTTTGGCGGTGGAAAAATCAATACCAAAGTACTACGATGGGAGAAAAAACCCAATAAGGTTTTACTTCGTGTTGTTTCTTATGGTAATGTAGCGGCAGATTCGCTCCCGATTCATGAAGCGGTGGTCAATTCCAACTTTGAACCGGTACTATTTGCTTTTGACATCAAGGCCATCAATGAAAAAGATTCTTTGAACCCAGCTACAGTGATTGAAGTAGACCCTTTATTCACTAAAGATGTCAATGCGCTGGGGATGCCAGAATTTTACAGAACGCGTTATAAAGTAAGTCGTTTGGATGGGGATAGAAGTTATATTGAGAACATTAAGAGTTATCCGTTGAATATTGAGGCAAGACATGTAAAGACCTATGTGGCCAAAAATCCTCCAAGTAACGGCAGTCTTGGGTCCATTTCTATAGAAATCAACAATTCCATGATTTTATTGCCTGAAGAACAGATGAAACGTCGCTATTTTGATGAACGGGTAGGCTGGTTTGCAAGAGGACAAGTAGATTACGGTCTGGATGCCCAAGAAAGTAAACGGATTACCTATTTAGATAGATGGCGCCTTGAAGTGAAAGATGAGGATTTAGAAAAATTTAAAGCAGGAGAACTGGTAGAGCCTAAAAAACAGATTGTCTACTATGTTGATCGTGCTACGCCTAAAAAGTGGTTACCTTATATTAAAGCAGGTATTGAAGATTGGCAAGTAGCCTTTGAAGCGGCAGGATTTAAAAATGCCATCATTGCCAAAGAGCCTCCCACTAAAGAAGAAGACCCAGAATGGTCACCTGAAGATGTACGCTATTCTGTAGTGCGCTATTTGGCCTCTCCCATACCAAATGCCAACGGACCCCATGTTAGTGATCCGCGTAGTGGTGAGATTTTAGAATCAGACATCAACTGGTACCACAATGTGATGAGTTTATTGCGCAATTGGTATTTTGTACAGACGGCGGCAATCAATCCTGATGCACAGACCACAGAATTCAAAGATGAGATTATGGGGCGTTTGATTCGTTTTGTATCGTCACATGAAGTTGGGCATACCCTAGGGCTACCCCACAACATGGGCAGTAGTGTTGCTTATCCTGTAGACTCGCTGCGATCAAAATCGTTTACCCAAAAATTTGGTACGGCACCTTCTATTATGGACTATGCCCGTTTTAACTACGTAGCACAGCCCGGTGATGAAGGGGTGGCCTTAATGCCAGATATAGGTGTGTATGATAAATATGCTATCAGTTGGGGATACCGTCCTATTTTAGACACTCCCGCAGAAGAGGAAAAAGCTACTTTAAACCAGTGGATCTTAAAACATGCCGATGATCCTATGTACCGTTTTGGACATCAGCAAATTGGAGATATACACGATCCAAGTTCACAAACCGAAGATTTAGGTGATGATGCCATCAAGGCCAGTGAATATGGTATAGCCAATTTAAAACGTATTGTACCCAACCTAATGCAATGGACCACTGAAGATGGTGAGGACTATGATAATTTGGAAACCATGTACGGACAAGTGGTGAGCCAGTTTAGAAGATACATGGGGCACGTGGCCAATAATATAGGGGGCGTTTATGAATATCACAAAACCGCAGATCAAGACGGAGCGGTCTATACCCACGTACCAGCAGCACATCAAAAAAATGCATTACAATTTTTACATGAGCAATTGTTTGAGACACCTGAATGGATGCTTGACAATGAAATCTTCAATAAGGTTCAATACTCCGGTTCAGTAGAGCGCATTCGTGCCATGCAAGAACGCACCTTAAGTACGGTGTTACATTTAGGTAAGATGGCACGTATGATTGAAAATGAAACCATGAATGGCAAAGATGCCTATACTTTGGTAAATATGATGTCCGATTTAAGAAGGGGTATTTGGTCAGAAACACGTTCTGGTAAAAAGATTGATACTTATCGCAGAAATCTGCAAAAAGCCCATATTGATAGGCTGCATTATTTAATGACGGCAGAAAACTTGGGGAAGCGACCTGATTTTGGCGGTTATCAAAAATCTACCGTGGTCAATACCAGCCAATCAGATATCCGTTCGGTAGCCCGCGCGGAACTCAATAATCTGCGACGCGATATTAGAAATGGTATCACTAGAAATGCAGATACCATGAGTAAGTACCATTTGCAAGATGCTTTGGAACGCATTGAGATGATATTGGACCCTAAAGGGTAGTTTCTAAATAAAATAGAGGCTGTCTAAAAATAACTTGTAGCCGTCTTTTCAAGGGACGAAGCAATCTGTAACTTTTGGGTTGCCGATGTAAAGATTACTTCTCCCCTGATACTCGGGGTAGTAATGCCCTTGGCGATAAGTTTTTTTTGGACAGCCCTTATTCATAGTAACCGTATTTGCACGGCACTAAGCAAGCTGTTTTAGGGTTACGTAGGTGAAAAATTACTTCTAGTCGCATCTATTCCAACGAAACAAATATGCCATTCGGCTACACTTTTGATATTTTCAAATAAACCTGTAAAAAGCACCTTGGTCCTTTTCATAATTTAGTACTATCAAATCATACTATTATGAAAATTTACAAGGTCAAAAGTTTCATCTACCTGAGTTGTTTTATTGCTGTTGCAGCTTTCTATCAAAATTTACAAATCGAAAATACACTCCAAAAAGAAATGTATTCTTCAGAAATGGTAGAAACTGAATTTGAAAATGCGGCAAGCCCAAATAGTAAAAGATTGGAAGAAGCAAACCTCAGCTACCGTTAGGCAATACCTTTTTTTGACAGTCGCCGCACCATAAAAACCGTTATCACCCTTTTTAAATGGTTAAGGCTATAGTCCTTGTACTATTTGTAAGAAAAATCACTTGATTATTCCTTAAAAAATAGGAAACTTTGAGTTTCCTATTTTTTGACCACAGTATTTGGCCGTTTGCATACATTTTAAATGGTTTCACAACAAATTAAAAAAGTGCCTTTTTAGTTTTTGTAAATTGGGAATCCCAAATCCTACATTATGAAATCCTACAAAATTAGAAGCCTGATCTATCTGGGCTGTTTTATAACTGCTGCCGTATTCTATTACAATTTTGAGCAGCAAATTTCTTTTCAAAGTCAAATTTTAAATTCAGAAACGGTAGAGACCGAATTTGAAGATGCGCCCCAAGTAGAGCAAGAAAATCCGGAGCAAAAAGATACACTCAATAACTAGCCATTACCTTTATATTGCTTTTCATATTTGTTAATGAGTTCACAAACTTTTAGCGCAGGTTAAACCCTTTTGGTTCGTTAAGGTCTTAGGTGTAAATCATAAACATAAATATCATGAAAAAAGTAATGTTAGCAGCAATGCTATTGGCAGGTTTTACCACATTTGCGCAAAGAGGGAATCATCACCAAAAAAAACAAGGTTTTGCTAAAGACCTTACGGTAGAACAAATGGCGACGCTAAAGACCAAAAAAATGACTTTGGCCTTAGACTTATCAGAGAAGCAACAAGAACAAATAATGAAGTTGAACCTGACTGAGGCAACAGAGCGCAAAACCAAAATGGAAGAACGAAAAGCAGCCCGTGAAGCAGAAGAGCGTCAACGTCCAAGTTCGGAAGAACGTTTTCAAATGCAAAATGAGCGTTTAGAAAAGCAATTGGCACATCAAGAGGAAATAAAACAGATTTTAAACGAAGAGCAATACCAGCAGTGGAAGGAAATGGCTCAGCGCAAGGATAAGCAGGGTAAAAAAAGAATGAAAAAAGAAGGAAGAAGAGGTTAACGTTTTTTGTTGATGTTAAAACCCCTTTATAGCGATTTTGCTGTAAAGGGGTTTTTTGATGCCCACAATGTAATATAGCTATCATAACGCAGCTACGATTATCTACTATTTCACAGATAATTTATTTTATCTGCTTTTTTACAGATATATTATATTATCTGTATATTTGCAGATACATAATCAAATACTCATGGTTGCTGTACTCACTGGAGACATTAAAAACTCTACCGAACATCAAACTACCGAATGGTTACCGCTACTCAAAACAGCCTTAAACCGCTATGGTACCATACAAACCGACTGGGAAATTTACCGGGGCGATAGTTTTCAGCTCGAAACAAGTCCAAGTAAAGCATTGGAAGCTGCCATTTATACCAAGGCCTGCCTAAAACAGATGAAGAACAGTGATGTTCGTATTGCCATTGGTTTGGGCGAAAAAAACTATAGTGCTGACCGAGTTACTGAATCTAACGGACCCGCTTTTGTGTACTCGGGCAGTTGTTTTGAAAACCTAAAAAAGCGTAATTTGGCAATACAATCGCACAACAGCGTTTTTGACGACCACATCAACCTTTTGCTCGAACTGGCTTTATTGACCATGGACCATTGGACACCGGCCACCTCAAAAACGGTAAAGACCGCTTTGGAAAACCCGGGGTTCAACCAGAAACAACTGGCTAAAACATTGCACAAATCGCAGGGCAATATCAGTGAAGAACTGAATAAAGCGGGTTTTGACGAAATCAAAAAAATGATGCGATTTTATAACCAACAACTGCAACAACTATGCTAGTACTCGCCCTAAAATTAGTATTGGTCCATTTTATTGGTGATTTTGTACTACAGCCCCTTAAATGGATTGAACATAAGTTTGAACACAAAGGCAAATCTAAATACCTGTATTACCACCTAGGGGTACATTTGGTCTTACTCTTAGTGATATTGCAATTACAGCATTGGTGGATCATTGCCATTACCCTAATCACCCATTACCTTATAGACTTGGCAAAACTGGTCCTCACCACCCCAAAAAACACACGTTTTCTTTTTGTGGTAGACCAAATACTACATCTTATCGTATTGGCTATGCTGGTCTATTTTTACGAACCTTATACCCTACCTTGGGGCGAAATGTTCACCGCAAACACCCTATTATTTATGTGCATGGTGGTATTTGTAACCTATGTGTCGGCCATATTGATTCGTATGATGATAGCCCCTTACGTAACAGAGTTGGCAGAAGATGAGGCCAATACTACAGAAGGGGGTTCGCTTAAAAATGCAGGGCGGTACATTGGCATGCTCGAACGGCTTTTTGTATTCGGCTTTATTTTATTGGGGCAATGGGCAGCTATTGGCCTATTGATTGCCGCAAAATCGGTATTTCGATTTGGTGACCTCAACAAAGGAAAAAATAGAAAATTAACGGAATATGTCCTTATCGGAACCTTGTTGAGCTTTGGCTTGGCCATTATAGCAGGTATGGCATATAACTACCTCTTAACCCTACTTTAGTCATGAAAAAATTCTTCTTATTCATCTTAATTGCATTATTTGTAGCAACCACTTGTCAAGCACAAGACCAAGAAATTGAAATGAAACTCAATTTTTGGGGCTATAAGTTTATGAAAGACGGTGAACGCCTTAATTGGAAAGCGTTAGATGAGGCCACAAGTAGCGTAGCACAAGCAAACCGTTTAATTAAAAAAGCGAGAACGCAAAGAACGGTTTCCAATATTACTGCTTTCACTGGCGGTTTTTTAATTGGTATCCCGATAGGGCAAAAATCCGCAGACCGAGAACCAACGTGGGAACTGGCTTATGCTGGCGGTGCCATTGCCTTAGTAGGTCTTCATTTGTCACTTAAAGCATTTAATAATGTAAATAAAGGGGTTGATTCTTATAACCTTGCCGTCAATAAGACAGCGCAATATCAATTTCAACCGGAGTTCTCTATTTTCACCGACACTAATGGGCTAGGGCTTGCAATGAAATTTTAAGCCCTTTTAAAAGTTGTCCTATTTTCAACAGGATGCCGTCCTTTTTAAATTCTCACCTGAAAATAGAAGTACCGATAAAATACTCTTACCAAGCCTTCTTTTGAGGCAACAGTGCTTGCTGGAATGGTTCTAGTTACAGAAGTTGGCATAATTCAACCGTAAAAAGTAACTTTAGAACAATCAAAAAACGAAAACCCATCTCATCAATGACATCAAGTATACGAGCAAGCGCATTTTTAATACTGAGCTTTTTAAGCCTTAATGGGCAAAACATTTACAGAACCGCATGCCAGGGAAATATCGCCCGACTAGACAGCCTACTAAAAAAATCAGACCTCAATGTTCAAGACGACGAAGGTCGTTCCTTATTGCACTGGGCAGTCGCCTGTAATAAAAAGGAAGTCTTTGACCATTTGCTACAAAAAGGGATATCCTTCAACCTAGAGGATAATGAAAAAGTTACACCGCTGTACATGGCGGTGCGGTTTCAACGCATGGAATTCTTTGATCGTTTATCGGGTTTGGAGACCAATTCCGATTGGAAACAAAAATATGGCGGCATACTGTTTGAAAAAGCCATTCTAAACAACGATACCGCCTTTGTTCGGAAACTAACCGAACTGAAGGTACCCATCAATAGTAAAAACCGCAGGGGCAGCACACCGCTAGAAATTGCCTTACGCACCAAAAATACTGAAATAGCCGATTTTCTAAAAGCGAATAAGGCAGATGAATCCTTAGTGCGAAATATTGTTTCAAAAGGAAGCTATATGGGGCAAGAGCCACCGGGTTTGGTTTCCAAAGTATTTGCACTTAATGTCATTTCCACCGAAGAATACGAGTTTGGTTCGGTATTCAATAAAGCGGGTACCGAGTTTTACTATGGCGTTGATGTAAACGGTAGAACCGAAATTCGATATACAGCCTTACAAGGCGAAACTTGGACGGCTCCTACAACCATACTATCACATGCGCAATACGGCTATAACGACCCCTTTTTATCGCCTGATGAAAACAGACTGTACTTTATTTCCAATCAAACGATGGATGGCCAAGGCGAACCTAAAGACATAGACATTTGGTACCTAAGCAGAACTGACAACGGATGGTCTGAACCGATTAATGCCGGACCCCATATCAACACTGAGCATGAAGAATATTATATTTCGTTCACCAAAACAGGTACCATGTATTTTTCTACGGATGCCTATAGTGATGAAGCGAACCGAAACCATGATATCTATTCTTCAGAATATGTGAATGGTGCATTTCAAAAAGCGGTTCGGTTAGGCGATGCCATTAATACCGATGCCTATGAAGCAGATGTATTTGTAGACCCCAATGAAAACTATCTCATTTTTTGTGCCACTAGGCCCAATGGCTTAGGTAGGGGTGACCTTTATATCAGTTTTAAAAACGACGATGGCTCTTGGTCAAAATCGGTTAGTATGGGTAACTCCATAAATACGTCAGGCCATGAACTCTGCCCTTTTGTAACCCATGACGGTAAATACCTCTTCTTTACCAGTAAACAAGATATTTATTGGGTGAGTACCGAGGTTTTTGAAGCTTTAAAAGGCTGAAAACCGAATCAAAACCCAATGTCACTTCGAGTAAATTTGCGAGGTGGTCACTGAGCGTAGTCGAAGTGCACGAGAAAATTAGTATCGAGAAGCATG
>CAYGUO010000024.1:20154-24860 GCA_964353095.1 uncultured Flavobacteriaceae bacterium
AGGTGGTCACTGAGCGTAGTCGAAGTGCACGAGAAAATTAGTATCGAGAAGCATGCGTGTTCCAAAGGTTCTCGATAGTTCTGCTGAGCTTGTCGAAGTGCAAAACCTCTTTCAGGGTTTCACTCGAACTGACAATATGCAAAAACTCAAATGAACAAACGAGGTCACTTCAAGTGAATTTGCGAGGTGGTCACTGAGCGTAGTCGAAGTGCACGAGAAAATTAGTATCGAGAAGCAGGTGTGTTCCAAATGGTTCTCGATACAATCCGCTTGCAGCGAATCAAATCGAACTGACACTCTATTTTATAACAAAGCAGCCTGTTAAAGATTTTATAATTGCCGTAGTTCACCTAAAATACCACCCCTTTCATCGATGGCGAAGGCCAGAATGATTGCTCGTAGGGTACATAATAAAGAGACCGCTATTGGTCTATTTTATATAACCCAGCTTATGCATTAGAAAATCTATTACAGCTAGAAACTGCTTCAAAACCTGATGTTTTATTGCATTTTCAACCTTCATTACGAAGTTCCAATACATAAACTGGATTTAAATTTTATACTATGAAAGCAAAACAGATGTTATCCATCCTTACCTTACTAACCATCTTTTTGTTTACTAACGCCCAAGAAAAGCTGCATTGCATTTATGATGATTGTGGTTTTGAACCCGGGCAAATCGTTTACCTTTTTGGTGACCAAGTGCAATTGCGCGAGGCACCTACAATAGAGAGCAAAGTGCTCAAAACCCTTCCTATTGGTATGCACCTGGTCGTGCAAGAAAAGCACGAAAATTCGTGGCGCTACAAAGGAGTCGACCACCATTTTTACAAGGTGAATTATAAGGGCATGGACGCCTATGTACTTGGCGGACTTTTGGCCCTTGAAAAGAAGGTCATCAATGAGGTAACACACCTTTTTGGAAGGTCAAAAACAGGCGATGAAGATTATTTACTTATTCGCACGCTACAAAACGACGGTGCCTTTCAAGAAAAGTCAACACGATTGAACAACGGGCAATTTTACTTGACTGATTTGGGCACCAAAGGCCTACCTGATATTGAAGGAGCCCTTTTGGTTGATTATTTGGCTGAAGCCTGCGGTGTTGAAGGTGGTGGAATTTACCTCTTTCAACAAGAAGGGGAACTACATCAAGTAGCACGAATTTCACAAGTGTCCGATGCGGGGGCCTACTACTTTTGGGAAGAATTTATTTTCCCTGAAGATGAACACGGTATTGCCGGAAAAATTCGCTACAAAAAAGAAGTAGGTGAAAATTATGATGAGACCGCCCAGTGGAAAAAGAAAAGTATAGAGACCAAAGAACTGGTTTGGGCGAATAACAGTTTGGTATTGGCACAACAATAATCAAAATTGTAGCATAGTGAAAACCGAGGGAAAACCCTCGGTTTTCTATGTTAGGGCTACTTATATATGTTTATTAGCAAAACGTTTCATGACCCTGTCGTGTTTTAAAATCCGAACATACCATTCTTGTTCGCTAAGTTCTCCGTGGGTATTTCTTGAATAACATCCCAATGTTCTACTGCTTTACCCTCTTCAAAACGCAATAGATCGTAAAAAACCTGTTGCTTGCCACTCCATTCCCCTTCACTAACCGTAAGCACAAAGTTTCCTTCACCAAACACTTTATGTATTTTGGTATACTTGAACATGTTATTTTGAGTAGTGAGATACTCCACAGCTTCTATGATTCCAGCCAAGCCATCTTTGATACCGGGATTGTGTTGGTCGTATTGTTCAGCACTGATATAATCTGTGATTTTATTAGGATTTTTACCCATTAGAATATCCTCGACCATTGCTTTTGCCAGAGTCTTGTTATCGTCTGTTTTCTCCAAATCAGTAATGGTAGTTGTGCCATCTGTTTGTGACCTTCCACTAGCTGTTTCAGTTACAATGGGTTGCAATGCATCCCAATGCTCGGCTATTTTTCCGTTTTCATCAAAGCGTAAAACATCAAACGATACCATTTTTTCGGCACCAAAGGGCTTCGCTCCTGTCCATAATTGATGTAGTACTACAAAATCACCATCTTCTAGTATGCGAACCGCCTGGGCCTGAGTACCATTTTCTTTAAGGACCGGAAACAAGCCAATAAACGGCTCTAAGCCCGTTGGCAAAAACGGATTGTGTTGTATGTAGTCTTCGTTCACAAGGGCCCTGACCTTTTCTACATCTTGCGAGGTAACGGCCTGTACAAAAGCCAAAGCGGTTTCTTTTTTGTTCATTTTCACAGTTTTAAGATTTGTATTTGTTTCATTCATTTTAGTGGTCTTTTGAGACCTATTGAACGCTGTCAAAAGCACAGCTAACAACATTAACGGGATTAACTTTCTCATTCGTTTCATATTTTTTACTTTTGTTATGCAAGCAAAAATATAATTTAACTTGCAAAAAACAAGTGATAATTAAAATTAATTGCATTTTGCAAGTAATTTTTAATCAAAAGCCGCTATGGACTTTAAATTTCGTTGTGATTGTCCGTTTACCTCGGCCCTTGATGTTTTGGGCGATAAGTGGATATTGGTCATCGTAAAGCAGATGCTCGTTGAGGACAAAGAGACCTTTAAAGATTTTACGGAGAGTGAAGAAGCCATAGCCACCAATATTCTATCGGTAAAGCTCAAATTACTTGAAGAGCTGGGTATTGTGACCAAAACCAAACGACCCAATAACAAAAAGACGAATCTGTATTTATTGACGGAAAAAGGCTTGGCCCTAACACCCGTTCTCGTCGAACTTGCCCTATGGAGCGATGGACAATTACGAACATTACACCCTAACCTGCAACAAGGTGCTGGCATTGACGCGCTGCGCAATGATAAAGTTGCTTTTGCAAATGCCATACAGACCAACTATCGCAAAAAACTAGCAGCTATTAAAGGGCAAACCGCTTAAAAGGGGTTAATCCTTTCGATTACTTGCTTTATTAACTCACCTACCCTAAAAATTTTGAAGTTGTAACAAAATAGATGGTTTGTCAACATATATTTATAACCAGCCATTTTATGTCCTTATCAAAATCATTTCTGCATGAAGTACCTCGACCTTGGCGACAGTCAAGCCGCAGATTTGTTTTTGGGATAATCCTAGGGCTATTATATGGTGTAGTCTTCTATGGTTTTCTGTATTGTACGAGGGAAGTATTTAGAATTTTTACAATTACAGAATCCTATGATATTTGGTTACTGTCTGAAGACGAAGTACAGTTTTATAACTTATTCTACGCATTCTTAGCAAGTATTCTAGGTCAGTCCGTATGCTTTAGTATTTGGTTTGAACGACCCAAAAGAATTTATCAGCGCAATTACAGGCGTACCATCAACATTCTTGTTGACCATAAAGTATTGTTATGGTTCTTTCTTGCTTGGTTCTCAAAATTAGCGGTAGGCTATGGCTTACTGTATGCAGGTTCTTATACCAATGCAGAATTCTATGTTTTTAGTTTTTATCCCAAGTACAATTATCTGTTTGTGCTAATTATTTTGGTCCTATTTCTACAATCATGGACGGGATTTTTATTGAAATATAAAAGAAGTGGATACAAATGGATGTTCCCCGCCGCCTTACTAATTTCATTATTTTCTTTTGCCCTTTCTAAAATTGATATTATAGACTACCATCTACTGAACCAAAGGGTATTGCAAAAAAATATATATGAAAAATATGATTTGAACTTGCCACTGGCAGACTATGCCGCAGTTGGGACCAGGCAGGACCGCTTTGAGCAAATCTTCATGGTTCAAAATAAAAAATCAGAACCTATATTCATAATGAATAAAGAGCAATTTCCTTTATCAGGATTGGGATTTAGAGTGCTCGAGGAAAAATCCAAGAGACCTCAAGAATTGAGAGATATCATAATATTTCAACTTAATATTGATCTTGACATAACTATGGACCAAATTGAAACTTTAAAAGAAGAACTGGCCAATGCCAATGTACATCATTTACATTTTGGTGTGGTGCCAAAAGACCATCAATTGGATGTTAGGTATTATAGAAACAATTATTTCATGGTGGCTAATTCCGCATACTACAGGGGTTTCAATTATAACTTAGATAAGCACACCCTCATTAATGTTAAGCCTACTCCTTCAGGTAATTATATGGTCAACGGTTTGGCAGTTGCTAAAAAAGAACTACGAACAAACCTTCGTAGCTTGTTGGTTGAAAACCCTGACTATGCCATATTACTAGAAATAAAATCAAATATGTCGTTCAATACGTATTTCAATCTCGTTAACAATGCGCATGCCGCTGTTTTAGACCTTAGAGAAACTTATTGTAAAAACACTTTTGATAGCACATTTGAAAACCTATCACGATCTAATAAATTAGAAGCAATGAACGAATATCCTTTACGTTTACTGGAGGTTCGTAAAGGGGAATTTCCGCAGCTAGAAGCTTACATGAAAAATGCCCCGCCACAACCGCCAAGACCTTGGAATTAGTATCATTAAAAAATGGTGCTCTGAGCGTTAGCGAAATGGGTTCAATACCGCTTGCAGCGAATCACTCGAACCGAGAATTTTCAAAAACCTTAGCTATTGCAAATCAGCGCTTTTGGCCGTATCTTAAGGTCGCTATTGTCTTAACCAGAACCAATAAAAAAACAAAGATGGAAGTCACCACTGAAAAGAATGAAAAGGTAGCCCAAATGATTTTTGCGGCTATTTATC
>CAYGUO010000025.1:0-24702 GCA_964353095.1 uncultured Flavobacteriaceae bacterium
ATAATGATTCAACGCGTGAAAATAAATATTCCTGTTGTTCGCAAAATCATCGGCAAAACTATTATCACCCCTATGGCAGTCGCTAAAAAGGATAAATTTAGAGCTATCATCAAAAGGGATTTTTTTTGCGTTGGTATAAGCGCGGTCAAGCCGACTAAAAGATGACATGGTTTAAATTTTAATAAATATCTAAAAAAAGTACTCAAAACCATAGGGAATGCCTTAACAATCGTCTATTTCTACTTTTTGTAACTTTACCGTATAAATCACGACCAATAAAATAATGGAACATAAGAACGCCGCTGATGCCCCGTTAATTCAGCTTGTTAGTTTTAACAAGCTTTTAAAGCATTATGACGAGCAGCTAAATAATAAAGACCAATTTTTGGTAGATAGGGCAAAGCACGTTCTAAAAGCGCAAGCACCTTACCCTGAACTTAGGGAAGGTTTTGATGATTTAAGCCTTCTTGATAAAAGAAAGGACGTCATTCAAATTATACTGGCAGATACTTTTTCGCCTGTGCTTACCAAAAATGAGATAAAAGCTGCCTCCATTCCTTTTGAAAATTTGATTTTTAATTCATCAGACCGATTTCAAAAAATCTTGGAAGATGCCGGATCAAATTTTGAGCTGGAAATTATAAATATGCCTGATGATCTGCACTATATCATGCAGTGTACCATTATTCTTAGTTTTCATTATGGTTTTCATATAGATTATAAACGTCCGTTGTTTTATGACATACCTGATGCCAACGGCGTAATGCGGCATTATCGAATTTTGTACAATGCTGATTTTATGGAAATTATTCCTACGGAAAAGGCAAAAGAGCTTGATCAAAAAGATTTGGATGAGTTGTTGGAAAATTTTGACAACCTAGATCTTTGGAAAGAAAAAATTCCGCCAAATAGTTTTATATCAAAAGGTTTTGTCATTTCAAATATGTTTGATGTTACCGCTGAACATTCTATCTCGGAAATCAAGACTACACTTATTGGAAATAATAAACGTGGCAGTGAAAACTTCATGGATAATTTTCAGGAAACGTTTCGATCTCTTTTTAACCTGAGGGATATTTCAGTTGGGTTTACTGGCTATGACCCCAATACGAATCGCTTTTTAAAAATTCACGGTAAAGGTATTGCAAGCCATATTTTAAAGGGTAAGGAAATGGAGTCTTGTGATGACATGCTCTGTGATTATTCGTATGGTAAGCTTCTGGGTGAAACCACCTATTTTGCCATAGCTAATGTGGAGAAATACTATAATAAATCCGAAGGTGGGCAGCCCTATAAAAACCTTCATGAACAAGGGATTAAAAGTGCCATTTTAGCACCAATAGCCGATGACGGAAACTTACTTGGTGTGTTGGAACTGGTTTCCACCAATGTCAACGAATTAAACAGTATCAATGCAAATAAGTTGATGGATGTGATGCCTTTTATTGTGTCGGCCGTCTTGCGCTCAATAGAAGAAGAACAGAATCTAATTGACGCCATTATTCAACACGAATGTACCACGGTTCATTCATCTGTGTATTGGAAATTTCAAGAAGAGGCCAAACACTTTATGACTCAAGAGCTTTCGGGTGAGGAACCTTCTTTCAATGAAATTGTGTTTAAAGAAGTTTATCCACTTTACGGACAAATAGACATCAAAGATTCTTCAAAACAACGAAACATTGCTATACAGCGTGATTTAATGATACAGTTATCGGAAATCAGCACTGTACTTGCCGCTGCGAAAGAAAAATTTGAACTTCCTATATATGAAGAGCTGGCGTATAGGGTTTCCAACCATTTAGAAGAAATTAAAGAGACTCTTTTTACCAATAGTGAGCAAGCAATTTTTGACTTTGTGCAATCAGAAATCAACCCTGTTTTACATCATCTAAAAAGAGAAGATAAAGACATCAAAAGGTTAGTGGAACATTATGAGTCGCAAATTGATGAAACTACGGAATCATATTATGACCATAGGCGCAATTATGATGATAGTGTAATGGAAGTCAATATGAAACTTGCTGCCCATCTTGATAAAAAACAATTGGAAGCACAGAACATGTTTCCCCATTATTTTGAGCGTTATAAAACCGATGGGATAGAGCATAATATGTATATCGGGAGTGCTATTGCCAATGATAGAAATTTTGATGACCTGTATCTAAATAATTTAAGACTGTGGCAATTACAGGTAATGGTAGAGATGGAAAATACCCATTATGCCTTAAAACCAAAATTGCCCGTTGCTTTGGATGTTGCCTCGTTATTATTGGTGTACAGTACGCCTTTGGCCATCCGATTTCGAATGGACGAAAAGAAATTTGATGTAGATGGCACCTATAATGCACGTTACGAGGTAATCAAAAAACGTATTGATAAATCATTTATTAAAGGCACCAATGAACGTCTAACGCAAAAAGGAAAACTTGCTATTGTCTATTCTCAAAAGAAAGACGAAAAAGAATATTTGCGTTATGTCAAGTTTTTAAAGTCAAAGGGCTATTTCACGAATAAAATTGAAATTGTAGAGCTTGAAGGCTTACAAGGAGTCACGGGCTTAAAAGCCATCAGGGCTGAGGTTTTATATAAGACGGATGAAAAATCCGAGAAGACGTATACCTATGATGATCTGATGGAGGAGCTGAAAGCCTAATTTTTATCCTCCCAATTTGGATACTTCTTCAAAATGGAAGGATATTCCAAATGCCAAAACCGAAATCACAATACCAATAATAAAAATGGTGTAGGTGAATCTAAGTATTTTATATTTTCGGTTAAGAACCAAGCCTAAAAAGTAAAGGTCTTTGGTTAGCGAAGAGTAAATAAACTTGTTATCCTTGACCAATTCTTGAATAGCCCATTCATATTCTGATAAGCTCATTTTATGAAAGTTGCCAAAAAATAAAAGATTGACCTTTTTTTGTTCAACATCTTCTTTTGTGAACTTTCCACTAGTAACATTGGGTCTGGTAGCCAACACTGCTAAAATCATGGAAATCACACTAAAAACGATGAATATCAAGGTAGGATATATTAAATAGGAGTTTGAGGGGTTATCCAACTTAGGAAGAAGGTTAGAGAGCGCTACTGAGATAATAATGGCATTTACGGATAATAAAATATTCGCTTTGGTATCGGCAATATCACTTAAGGTTAAATGGTTTTTTAGCGTAACCCTAAAAAGCGTTTGTATCCCTCTATCTGGGCTTTCACTTTTATATTTGGCCTTTAATGATTCTTTTTTTGCAATCTCTTTTTCTGTTTTTTTATCTTTTATGAGTTGTTTCAGGTTTTTTTCTTTTGCCTCGCCCCAATTTTCCTTAGCATATTCCGTATAGTATTGGTGCTGGGTTCTAAACATTTTAATATTGGCGTCACGCCATTCTTTTTGGGAATAGTTTTGAATGCCTAAAAGCTCTAATTCTTCCTTTAAATAGTCGGTTGTTTCCCAATAACTCTTTTGGGAAAAATGCGAGGCATCTGCATCGCGAATAATTTCTTCATGAAGGTTAGTGGGTTCATTAGCCATTTTTGTGGCCATAATGATGGCGCTTATTTGTGCTATTCCACCTTCGTCATAATTTAGTTGCTTTAAAAACTGACTTGCTATTTTACAGCTATTTTCCTCATGGTTAGTTGTTCCTTGCGTATAACCTGTATCATGAAACCACGCCGCTACCAATAACCTTTCATTCTCTATAGCTTGCAGCTCATAAAAAGAAAGTAATTCTTTTGTGCTTTTTACAACACGTTGGGTATGTTTTAGATTATGATATAGGTACTTAGGGTCAAGTTTGTTTTGCAGCAGTTCGGTAACAAAATCTTCAGCTTTTTGAACAATCTCTGACATAGTTGTATATTGAGAAATCCAAATTACGAAATTTTGGATTGAAGCTATCAAATTATGTTCTTATCATGTTTTTTACAAGGCGTAAAAAAGATTTTTTTATGCATAGTGTTACTCATTTTTATTACAGGTTGTGCTACTTATAAGGAAAAGTATGCAGCGGAGTATATTAAAAAAGAGACCGTTTCTGAAAAAGAAATTTTACACACATTTTATTTAATTGGTGATGCGGGGAAGTCTCCAAAAGGTGATATGAATCCAGCTTTAAAGCGATTTAAGCTAAAATTGGATAAGGCTTCTAAAAACAGTACGGCTATTTTTTTGGGTGATAATATATATCCTAGAGGTTTTCCCAGTAAAAAAGAGGATGCTCAAGGTCATGATGAGGCAAAAAACCATTTGAATGCTCAAATAAATACGGTTGCCAGTTTTAAAGGGAACACTGTTTTTATTCCAGGCAATCATGATTGGTATAGTGGGGGATTAAAAGGTTTAGAAAGGCAACAGGAATATGTTCAGGAAGCCCTTGACAGTAAAAAGGTTTTTTTACCAAAAAACGGATGTCCTATCGAAAAGATTGATATCTCAGAAGATATTGTGGTCATCGCACTCGATACGGAGTGGTATTTGGTCAACTGGGACAAGCACCCAACTATTAATGATGATTGTGAGATAAAAGACCGTGGAAGGTTTTTTGAAGAAATAGAGAGTTTAATAAAAAAGAATATTGATAAAACCACCATTATTGCCATGCATCATCCTATGTTCACCTATGGGGCTCATGGTGGCCAGTTTTCTTTTAAAAAAAATATTTATCCCAAAGGAAGTACAATTCCGTTACCGATAATAGGTTCGTTCATCAATCTCTTAAGAAGAACTTCAGGGGCTAGTATCGAAGACCAGTCTAACAAGCGTTATAATGAGTTAAAAAAGCGATTGGTTACCTTGGCTCAATATTCCGAAAAGGTAATTTTCGCCTCTGGTCATGAACACACCTTGCAGTATATTGAAGAGAATGGTATTCCGCAAATCGTAAGTGGATCGGGGGCCAAAAAAGGGGCTACCAGACTTTTGAACGGAACTAAGTTTTCTACTGGTCAGATGGGGTACGCCGTTTTAAAAATCTTTGATGATGGTTCTTCGAATGTTGACTTTTTTGGGGTTGAAAATGGTACGGAAGAATTGACCTACAGCACAAAAGTGTTAGAAGCTGATAAGAAGAAAAAAGTAGCACAGTATGGCGATAAGTTCCCACCCCAAATGGAAGCTTCCATATATTCTGATGCAGAGATTGATAAAAGTGGTTTTTATAAATGGCTTTGGGGCGATCGATATAGAGAATATTATGCCACTAAAGTAAAAGCCCCAACAGTACTTTTGGATACTTTATTTGGCGGGCTGACAATAGTCAGAAAAGGTGGAGGAAACCAATCGAATTCATTGAGGCTTCAACATAAAGATGGCAGGCAGTTTGTGATGAGAGCTTTGCGAAAGAGTGCAGAACGCTATTTGCAAGGAATTGCTTTTCAAAATCAATATGTAATTGGGGACTTTGAAGATTCGTTCACTGAAAAATTTCTTATGGATCTTTATACTGGTGCCCATCCTTATGCGCCATTTACTATCGGAGCGCTTTCAGATGCGGTAGGTATCTATCATACCAATCCTAAATTATATTATATTCCGAAACAAAATGCTCTTGGAGATTATAATAGTGACTTTGGAGATGGATTATATATGATTGAAGAACATGCATCAGAAGGACATATTAATCTTGAAAGTTTTGGAAAAACCAAAAAAATTGAAAGCACTTATGACCTCATAAATAAACTAAGAAAAGATGAAAAATATAGTATTGATAAAAAAGAATATGTAAAAGCACGTTTATTCGACATGTTGATTGGTGATTGGGACAGGCATGTAGATCAATGGCGTTGGGCGGGATTTAAAGATGATGAGGGAAATACTGTTTTTAGGCCAATACCCCGCGATAGAGATCAAGCATATTCTATTTGGGGAGACGGTGCAATTATAGGTTTCGCATCAAGAGCGGTACCTCCTCTAAGAATTTTTGAGGGTTTCAATGAAGAAATACGAAGCGTAGAGGGGTTTAATGCTTCACCAAGAACATTTGCCTTGGATATGGCTTTATTGCCCGAGACAACCAGTAACGATTGGGTGGAACAGGCGAAATTTATTCAAAACAACATCACTGAAGATGTTATTGATAAAGCTTTGAATGAATTTCCAGCTGAGGTAAGTGATGAAACAGTGGTTAAAATCAAAAAAACACTTCTATCGCGAAAGCGAAATTTATTGGCTACTGCCCAAGAATATTTTACTATCATCAATAAATATAGTGTAGTTGTTGGCACGGATAAAGATGACTATTTCATGGTCAATTCTCTTGAAAATGGAAGTGTTGCTATAAAAGGATTCCGAATAAAAAATGGAGAGAAAGGAGCTGTATTCTTTGATAAAGAATATAGCTCAAATGTCACCAAAGAAATATGGATTTACGGACTCGACGATGACGATGTTTTTGATGTGAATAATACCAATGGAAAAATCAAGATTCGTTTAGTGGGTGGGCAGAATAATGATGTGTACAAAATTCACGAAAAAGCTAATGGTGTTCATACTTATGATTTTAAGACCAAGAACAATACTTATGATGAGGCATTTGGAGGTAAAATTCATAAAATCAATGATTACGATACCAATACCTATCAATTCTTAAAAATTAAAGCAAGTACTAATCAATTGTTACCATCCATTGGTGCAAATCCTGATGACGGGTTTAGAATAGGTTTGACCAATACCTATACCTTTAATGGTTTTAGGCAGAATCCATTTACGCAACAACATACGTTTAATGCTGCATATTACTTTGCTACCAATGGCTTTGATTTAGGGTATAAAGGTGAATTTGCCAATATTTTTGAAGGTGTAAATCTTGAAGTGGCCGCTCAATTTACAAGCCCAAACTTTGCTATTAATTTCTTCGGATTTGGAAATGAAACCGTTAATACGGATGAAGAAAATCCGTTAGAGCTTGATTTTAACAGGGTAAAAATTGAAACGATTAAAATTGCACCCGCATTGGTTTGGAGAGGCGATTTAGGCTCAAAGGTAAGATTGGGTGCTTCGTATGAAAGTTATGATGTAGCGGAAACAGAAGGTCGTTTTATCGAAGATTTTTTCATAAATACGGGCAGAAGCACACAACAAGATTTTTTGGGTGTAGCTGCTGAATACCATTATTCCAATACAGATAGCGAAGCTTTTCCAACTATGGGGATGGCTTTTTCACTGCATGGGGGCTATAAAACGAATCTTACGGAAGTTGGTCGGGCTTTTGGCTTCTTTATTCCCAGTTTATCATTTGACTATAAACTGGTGCCAAATGGACGTTTGGTATTGGCCACAAAGTTCAAAGGACACTTCAATATTGGCGATGATTTTGAGTTTTACCAAGGTGCAAGTATAGGAGCCAACAATGGTTTACGAGGTTTTCGTTTTCAAAGATTCACGGGTAAATCGGCCTATTTTCAAAATACGGATTTACGCTTAAGTTTTAGAAAGAGAAATACAGGCCTATTGCCGGTAACTCCTGGTATTTATGGCGGGTTTGACTATGGTAGGGTGTGGTTGCCGGGCGAAGATTCGGACACTTGGCACAATTCGTATGGTGGCGGATTTTTTATAAACGGATCTGATCTAATCTCTGCTAATTTTGGCTTGTTCAACAGTACAGATGGAATGCGTTTTGCCTTTGGTGTTGGCTTTGGGTTTTAAGAAATTTACCATTTGATCAAATGGTAAATTAAAGCATGTAACCCCTTACTTGATTTTATAGCTATAAAGGTTTCTGCCTTTTGTTTTTGACTGCTCGTCTGCAATCAGCAAGGTAGTATCATTTAAAAAACAGACCGATTCAATTTGTGTTTTATGTTTTAAATAGAGGGTTTCAAAACTTGTTTTAGTGATAGTATCCAGGTTAATATTCTTTGCTAAATACAGGTGTCCATAGCCAATTAAGGCTATAGTTTTACCATCTTTTGAAATATCGGCACCAGTAACAGAGCAGTGTTTTTCATCATTACAAAGATTTAAACTGCCTAGTAATGTTGCTTCATAATCTCCTTTTTGATCAGGAATACGGTATACAAGGGTTTTGCCTAGATAAGGTCTTGAGCGGTCTTTGGTAAAGATATAAAGATGGCCATCCCAATGAAAAAAAGCTTCTGCATCATAAATTAAATCACTTTTTACTGGTGGAAAATTTTTCTGCTCCGGATAATGAAATGTTATTTTCTCCGAAGGAATTTTATCCCCTTTTTCTACTTCCGGGTTCGGAAGCTTATAAATAGCTAGATTTTTTCGGTCATTATTATTATTGCCAAAATCTCCAACATATAGGTTTCCTTTTTTATCCGTGGTCAAATCTTCCCAATCATTATTTTTGGCATCTTTTACTTCTAGTTCTTTTACCAAACCAGCCTTTAGGTTTACGGCATAAATATGGTCTTTATTGCCATTATCTTCAATCACCCAGGCTAGTTTTTCGTCATAGGTGACAATGCCGGAAACCTCACTTAAATTATTGGGAAATTTCCCTAAATAATTTAAATCACCATACCAAGGTTTTTGGGCACAAGCCTGTAATATGATAAAGCTGCTGAGAAATAATAATTTATTCATCCAAATTTTCCTTGATGGGCAGGTATATTTCGGCTTTCCAGTTGAGCTCATCACCTCCAGTGTTGGGATTGTTATAGAATATTTCAATAGGATTGGCTTCTATTTCAATATCATTGGTTTTGGCATAATTCATTAAGGCATACCACGCTCTGTCAGAAGTGATGTAATTACCATTGTAAATCGCCTTAAGTGCTTTTTTTTCAAAGATTCGTTTGTACTCAATATCAGTGTTCATTGGTAGTGAGTCAGAACGAATGATGGGGTAGCAAAAATTATACTCTAAACTATCTTGTTTGCGATTCCATTTGGTAACCTCTACCATTGGTGGCCCGTCAAAATTTACTTTGTTTTTTAATAAGGTTTGACTGATGTAAGAAGAGTTTTTCATCATTCCGCCAGCTTTCTGAAATTGCGTTGCTTTTATAGGAATATAGGCGACATATTTTGAAGGTATCTGATCTTCACCAACAATAGTGACTTTAAATTTGTCAATATGATCGTTTAAGTTCTCCATAAAATTTAAGACGGTTTTACGGGACCGTTTTTCAAATTCGGTATCAGAGAATGGCACTTTTATCTTGTTCAACAAACTATGATCAGCATCTTTAATGTTGACTTGCACCTTGGAAGTAGAATCGGTTAATGCTTGAATTTTCCAATCGTAAATATGAATGGAGTCGTTGAACTTAATTTTTTGGGTAAGCCTGTATAAGGAGCCATTTTGTTTTATTCCCTCTACGGTATCTAGGCTTTGGTCCCAGAGTTTTAGGGTTTGGTTAATAGCGCCAGGAAAGGTTTTGGTCTCAAACCGAACTGTATAATCAGATGGTTTTAAAAACAGGTACCAGATCAATCCAGCAAGCAACACAAAAGAGAAAATATAAATTACTTTTTTCATTTCTATTTTATCGTTTGAAACACCTTAGTTCTTGGTGGTCGTATTTAACTTATTTATAATATACTCGCCTAAATTTCTTCCTTGACCTATTCCAATTTCAACCGCAGCGCGGTAATGAATACCACCGTACATTCTGCTAATAGCAGCCTCATCAGCTGCTTGGTTGAAAGAGATAAAAGACCGTACAGGGAGGCCAAAAGGCACTTCGGTATCATCATCAAAGGCAAAATTATCACCAAAAATACTGGTTAGTGCTGTGGCGGCCGCCCCTGAGACGACACTATGACCACTGGTGTATTCAGGAAAAGGAGGTGTTTGCAAAACAGGCTCCCAACTATCATCTATATGTTCATTAATCAGGGTTTCAGGGCGAATAAGGTTACTTCTATATTTTTCGTCCCAACAGCTTATGAAAGCATCTGCTATGGCAATAGAAGTTTTGGTATAGGCATTTAGGGTCTCCATGACGTTGGCATTACTTTTTCTTGAGGCAATTTTGGTAATTCCTATCCAATGCGCGCCTGGCGTAATCTTTTTGGTGGCGAACATAAGATGGCCACGAGTAACGGAAACGTAAGGGTTGCAATCCCAAAATTGGGCTATGGCAACTTCTTCTGAGTCATCTCCTTTAGCGGTTATTTCATTACTAATGTCATAAACCTCTTTAAGTTCTTTATAAAAATCCGAATCTTTTTCCATTGAAAAGACTGGGGGTGCAATGGGTTTAAACTGACTTGCAGAATCAATGGCGAATGGTCTAATCTTGTTCCAATGGGGTTCAATGCCGCTCATATAGGCAGGTGGGGTAGGTTGCCATCGTGATGGGTCTTCAGAATCCACTGAAAATTTGGGCATGGTTCGGGTTTGTTTGTAATTATCCTTATCCATCCAATTTGCAATATGCTCGGCTACTTGAAGGCCGTAATCTTTTGACACATTGAATTCTTGTTCATTTTGATTTCCCCAAACTGTATAAAGACTATCTCTATACGTTTCAATCCGATCTTCAGAAAAGATAAGTCTTTTGCTTAGTTCAATATGCGCTACAAGAGCCGCCAAATCATAATTAAGGTCGACGTTTTTTGTAGCCTCTGGGATAGGATTAAGACCGGTTAATTGACCAGAAAGGGATGGGTAGTTAGTGTTGCTTTTAGTAAGAATTTCATAAGCGGCGATATTAGGGTATGCATAAATTCTGCTCGCTACTGGCGGCGAAAAAATGTCATGAATCATTACTTGGGTCACCTTGTCTACCGAGGCATGAAAATCATCAGGAGTTATGCTTATTGGTGTGACTTCTTTTTGGCAAGAGGATAGCACCAAAAAGGATAGGACTATAAATGATAATCGTGCTGTCATAATCATGCTATTTATTGTTAAGCTTATATACTGCTGCTTTATCGTTGTTAAATGTGGCCAACAAATATTCTTGGTTTTGAATTGAAATAATATTTAAATGGCGGATTGATTTTTTAGTAAAATCAAGACCCAATTGATTCCCCAAAATTACTTCATTTTCGTTTTTTAACAAGGCACCGGGAAAGGAATCAAATCGCCCCTGATAAGGCCTTACCCCAAAGTAATTGCCGCCAACCAGTACCTCATTGGAACCATCACCATTAAAGTCATGCGAAAGGAAGGCCATTATGGGTGAAACTTGTAAGGTATTTCCAAAAGGGACAAAGGTGAAGTTACCATCATCATTTCTCAAATAACCGGATAAGAGCGTCGTCACAGTTAAGATTTCTGCTTTTTTTAAGTGTTGCCCGTCTAAGATTTGGTCAATGGATTTCCCCGCAAATGCGGTATAGGTGTTGAACTTTTTACGAAGCGACACCATTTGTGAACTAAGTTCGTCAAGCCCTTCTAGGGTATAGTAGCTTCCATTTTTTGCAATCGCAGCCAATGTTTCTGTTTGCCCGTTTTCATCAAAATCACCAAAAAATAATTTCATCGGGTATTTTTCAGAGGCCCTAAATTTAGAATTTGTACCCCAGTTTCCAAGTAAAAAATCATCATCCCCATCCCCATCAATATCAAAGGGTAAAATGGTTTGCCATAGCCCGTTTAAATCTAATTGTTCAACTTCTTTAAAGCTGCCATTTGTATTTTTAAAAAACTTTGGCGACATCCATTCTCCAACGAGAATCAAATCTTGCACGCCATCAGTATCAAAATCGTTCCAAACGGCATCGGTAACCATCCCTGCATCTGTAGGGGCAAAGTCTTGAATAATAGAAAAACTGCCATTTTCATTATTTAGGAGCACTGATTTCGCTGGAGCACCAAATTTTGCCGTTATCGTATGTCCGCTCACAAAAACGTCAAGATCACCATCACCATCATAATCGTGAGGGCGCACTACAGAGGCATTTTGAAAATATTCCGGCAGACTGGATTTTTGAAAAACACCATTGCTTTTTGTATAATAGCTATCTAAAAGTGGTTGTGCGTTGCCAAAAAAATCGGCACCACCGGAAGCTATGAATAAGTCATTTTTTCCATCAGCATTAAAATCTGCTATACTTGCAGCTACCTCTTCTTTAATGGCATCATTACCCAAGTTTTCCATATCAAATTTCACAAAGGCAGTGTCTTGTTGAATATATATTTGAGAGGGATTGTTTTTTGATCCACCAAAGAAAATATCTGGTGTTCCGTCTTCATTAAGATCACCAATTGCCAATGCAGGGCCTCTATCAGAAGCTTTATAAGGCATAAGCTTCTCTCTTAAAAAATCGGTATAATTATCTTCTTTATGTTCAAAATCAATACCCAAATTATCCTCAACTTTTGTGAACAAAGGGGTTTTAGTTGTAACCGGGTTTTGATAAAGAAATGGCTTAGTATTTTTTGGGGATAGTTGGAGGGTTTGTCGTGTAGCGATATCTCTCAAGACTTGATAGGTTTTATCTGGCCAAACAACTTTAATGGAATCTACTTTTGAAATTTTACCATAACCGAAATGAATCATAGGCTCTGAAGATGCTTGAAAACCCCTACTTGGAAAAAGTTCTTTAAACTGCAATCTGCCCTTGTCATAAGAATAAATTTTTGTCCCAATTCCAAAAGTATTGTTATTGCTGTAGTTCAGCTTAATTTTTAGATAATTGACGTTCTCCGTTTCATTTATAAAAATAGATGCCGGTTGGTTCATGTTATTGGTGACTATATCCAAATCACCATCACCATCTAAATCACCGATGGCACTAGCTCCAGAAATAATAGTATCGTTGGGCATCCATTGACCAGACATGTCTTTAAAGACCAAATCTTTCCCTCCTTTAAAAATATAGTTATGCTCGCTACCAGAAGGCATAAGCTCTAGTGCTTTTTGGTCAACGAGCTTAGTGTTGTCTATCTTTTTTTGAATCTGCTCGTTAGAGACAAATTTTACAAAATCGAGATCATTGGGTCGTTTTTTAATACCATTGGCTATGAACAAATCTTGTTCTCCATCCAAATCATAATCACCAAATAAGGCGCTCCAGCTCCAATCAGTTGCCGCAACCCCACTTAGCAATGCAGTTTCAAGATAGTTGCCATCAGGCTGATTGATGTAAAGCATATTGCGGGTAAATTGGTAATGGTAGCCAAACTCGGCAATTCTAAGTTTTTGTACTTGAATGTTGTCATCACCTTCAGATGCTTTTAAAACCTTTTCATCTTCAGGAAGCATGTCCAAAGAAATCAAATCAGGGCGTCCATCATGATTAATGTCGGCCACATCACTACCCATTGAAAAACGCGTGGTATGCCCAAAAAAAGTTTTTAAACTTTCCGTAAAAGTACCATCACCATTGTTGAGATAGTAGTAATCATCTTCATGAAAATCATTGCCAATATATAAATCAGGATATCCGTCTAAGTTGAAATCAGAAATGGCAAGACCAAGACCATAGCTATTGATTCCGCCATAAATTCCGGCACTTTCACTTACGTCAATGAACTTGCCGTTATCATTTCGCAACAGTTTATCCCCGGTCTCATAGGTTCTTTCATTCCGAAGGTTCGCATTGCCGTAAGAATTTTGGGTGTGTACCGCATGGTTAAGCAAATACAAATCTAGGTCACCGTCTAAATCATAATCAAAAAAGGCAGCATTGGAACTGTAGGAGTCAAAGTCAAGTCCAAATTCTTCAGCGCTTTCAGTAAAGGTGGTATCACCGTTATTGATAAACAACTCATTAAACCCATTAAACCCATTAATGCCCACAACGGCACAAACATAAATGTCCAAAAACCCATCACCATTCACATCAGCTATAGTTGTGCCAGTATTCCAGCTACTATTTCCTTCAACTCCTGCTTCTGTTGAGATATCTTCAAACTGAAGATTTCCTTTGTTTAAATAGAGTTTGTTCCTGACTTGGTTTCCCGTAAAAAAAATATCTGGGAGGGAATCGTTGTTAATATCACCTATGGCAACACCACCGCCGTTATATAAGTAGAGGTAATCTAAGATGTTTAAGTCATCAGACTCCGTTACGGTATTTGTAAAATCAACACCTGTTTGCTCAGCATCAAGTGCATTAAAAAGATGTTCTTTTCTATTGCACCCAATTAGGATAAACAGGAATCCTAAAACCAATAAAATGGACTTATTCATTGAGTTCAAAAATCTTAGGTTTTTCGTCGTTAATGGCTGCGATAATAAAAGTTTTACCACTTTTATCCTTAAACTGTTTTAAATACTTTACTTCATTTTTAATGGAAAATCCGCTTTTAGTATAATTTTGCCATTCAAACCCAAGGTTTCCATCGCCGAGAAGCACGTTACCGTAACTTGCATCTACCCTAGAGAATTGAGGCTTGAATTCAAAGTTATTCCCTGCCATAATTAAATCAAGATTCCCGTCTTTATTGACATCCACACAGGTAATGTCGCATACACAAGAAAGCTGTACTCTAGGTGGTAGGTTTTGAATGGTGAACTTGCCATTGCCCTCATTGATAGCGATGACGGATGCTGAAGTACTGGATTCTCTAACAATGGAGTTCGCAATCACCTCCTTTGAGAAGAGTTCATGAATCGTTCTTTTGGCATAATCGGATGCTTTAAGGTTTTCTTTTTTAAGGGATACAATTTGTTCGGTCACTTCCTTTTTTTGATGGATGGGGTAATCACCCCCATTAAAATTTTGGGTAACAATTTGCTCTAAGGTTCCGTTACCGTCAAAATCATTGACCCACATTTTCATAGGATGCCCTTTTCTAGGTTTATAGTGTACATTGAGCCCCATATTGCCTAGAATAAGGTCTTGATCACCATCGTTATCTAAATCTACCGCTTCAACGGTATTCCACCAGCCGGTTAGACTGTCTAACGAAGCATTCATTTTTGATAATCTGCGACCGTTGTTTTTATAAATTTTAGGGGTATCCCATTCTGCGGTGATAATCAAGTCTTTTTTGTTATCCCCATCCATATCGGCCCAAGTGGAACTGGTAATCATTCCTGCATCTTTTAACTCATAGCCCAATCTTTCGGTGGCATTTGTAAAAGTACCGTCGCCTTTATTTTCAAGTAAGAGATGGTCTGGCGTAACGCCATAAACGCTGACCACGCTGCGAGAACCAATAAAAACATCGATATCGCCATCATTGTCAAAGTCATGGGTTGAAATGGTGGCTATGTTTTTAAAAGTAGAGGGAAGTTCATTTTTTGATTTTGAAAAATTTCCTTTACCATCGTTTAGGTATAGTCTGGGGACATAGGTTCGTTGCAGATTAAAATTATTGCCTCCAGAACCTACAATCAAATCTTGATCTCCATCTTGATCCGCATCAAAAAATGTCGCCGCAACGTCTTCGTAGTTTTTGTCCTTTTCAAAAGCAGCGATATTTTTTGTTTTGACCTTGCCGTTTCCAGTATGTAGGTACAACACGCCAGGTTGGTCTTTTGCACCACCAATGTAAAAATCTTCATTACCATCGTTGTTAACATCTGCAACAGCAAGTGATGGGCCCTCTTGAGAGAGTTTTTTATAAATTAATCCTTCATAGTCAAAATCAATATAAGTGTCTTCACTATGGGTTAAGAGCGAAGAATTCTCAACTTCGTTTAAATATGTTTTTTTACCATTTTTAGTAGGAACCTTATAGTTGTCGCTTGCCTTATCCCATTCGAAGGTTAAGGTTTGATTAGCGGTTACGTTTTTCAATTTTTGAGTGGTATTATCGGGCCAAACAATTCGGATGGAATCTAATTGTTCTGTTTTTCCTAAACCTACGGTCATGGCATATTCCATAGAAGATTGAAAACCTCTTGAGGGAATGAGTTCTTGATTAATGATATTGCCATCAAAGTAAAACTTCACTAAAGCACCAACACCAAAAGGGTTTTTGCCTTTGCCTTTAAATTCAATTTTGATGTAGTTATTATCCTTAAATTGGTTTGTGTTGTTTTGATAAACAAAGGTTTCCGTATTCACGTTATTAATGACCAAGTCTAAATCACCATCATTATCTAAATCCCCATACGCTGCACCATTAGATCTTGTAGGCAAATCAAATCCCCATTCGGAGTTTGCATTTTTAAAGGTAATATCTCCGTTGTTTTTATAGGCGTAGTTGTGTTGCGGTTTTATGGGCATTTTATTGATAATAGAATCTATAGACTCTTTTTTACCCGTTAAGGCCATTTTTTGTATGATTTCGTTTGCGAAGAAATCAACAAAGTCCAAATCCGTTAAATCATGATTAATGCCATTGGTGACAAAAATATCCTTTAGGCCATCATTATCCATATCAAAGATGAGCCCGGCCCAACTCCAATCTGTAGCGTCAACACCGCTATAGTAAGCGATCTCAGAAAAGGTACCATCACCATTGTTTAATTGTAAAGTATTTTGGATATACTGCTGATAAAAATCTTTCTGCCTTTTCAGGTCAAAGACATTATACCCTTCAAACTCCATAATTGCCTTTACACGCTCATCGGGTTCTGGTAACATATCGGTAATGAAAATATCATTATACCCATCATTATTGATATCTGCAATATCAATACCCATAGCGGATAAACTTAAGTGGGAGGTGTAGTTTTTTATTTCTTCCGTAAACGTACCGTCCTGTTGATTAATGTAGAGATAATCGCGCTCGTAAAAATCGTTGGAAACATAAATATCTGGGTATAGGTCATTGTTGATGTCTGTTACTAAAACACCTAGACCAAAGCCAATAAGGCTACCATAAATACCAGCTTCTTCGCTAACATCAACAAATTTGCCATCATCGTTTCGTAAGAGCATATCACCAACGCCTCTGAATATATGCGGAACACCTTCCCAATCTTGTGCTCTAACATCACGTTGTTCAGCATAGCCAAGACTGCTTACGGGAATATTGCTGTTATTAAGGATGTAAGCATCTAAATCACCATCCTTATCATAATCAAAAAAGGAAGCATGGGTTGAAAAGCCCGTTTTTGCTAAGTTATAGTCATTGGCCTTCTCCGTAAAGGTCAAGTCACCGTTGTTGATGTACAGATCATTATTATGATTGTTTCCTTCAAGGTTTCCGGCATTGCTAACATAAATATCCAGTAAGCCGTCTGCATTGATATCAACCATAACCACACCCGTTGACCAAGGCTTATTCCCTAGAATACCTGCTTTTTCTGAGATATCCTCAAATTTAAAATCCCCTTTGTTCAAGTAGAGCCGATTGGGTTCCATATTCCCTGTTAAATAAATATCAGATAAGCCGTCGTTATTGATGTCCCCAATGGCAACACCACCTCCGTTATAAAAGTTACGATATTTGAAAATGTTGAAATTCTTCTGGTTTTCAACTTTATTGATAAAATCGATACCCGTTTCTTCGGGTGGTAACAAAGTGAATAAAGTAGGCTTGGTTTCTACTGCTTCTTTTGTTTCGTCTTTACAGGAAGCCAAAGCAATCATGGCCAAGCTTAAAATCAATAATTGTATTCTCATTTTTCTTGATTCGTTTTTGCTAAAAATAACGGTGCTTTATTATTTCTGCCAATAAGGTACTGTTCCGAACCGTTGACATTAATTTTTTGTATTGTTCTTGTCGCTCCAGATATATTTAGAGGTAGGTCTTTCCTCCAAAAGAATCCGCCATTTTTATCATTTTGCAAAATTACCCCATGTAGCGCATCTAATCTACCTAACTGGGTGCTAATTTCATAGTCGTTACCAACAATTAACAAATCGTTATACCCGTCTTGGTTAAAATCGTCAAACAAGAGGTCTCGAATACTTGATGACTGGGCTATATTGGGTAAATTTCGTTTTAGAAATTCTCCAGAACCAGTATTTTCAAAATAACAACTTGCTAACAGATGAGTCCTTTTTTTGGTAGCCTTGTTCAGGGCCTTTTTCCCAAAAAGTTCTTCAACGGATGCGTTGGCAAAACTCTCATAAGACAAATATTTTTTGTTTAAATAAGGCAATTGTTTTACAAGTTCGTCTTTAGAGGCAAAAGGGGTTTCAACTTCTTTGTGGTAATAGGTGACAAGGGGTTCAATGGAGCCATTGTTATCAAAATCGGCTCTGTAGAGGGTAATCGGAAAATCAGATGAAGCTTTTAATTTGGTATTTAAACCCCAGTTACCGCAAAAAATATCTAAATCGCCATCATTATCAAAATCATGAAGTCGTACAACATTCCACCAACCATTGGTTTTAGCTAAGGTGTTATTTTTTTGGAGTTGAAACGTTGAACCGGAATTGATAAAAATACATACAGGCATCCATTTACCAACGGCAATAATATCCGTTAGACCATCTTCATTAATATCCGCAGTGATTACATCTGTTACGTTTCCAATATATTCGAACTCTTTGGCAACGGTCGGGGTAACATCTGTAAAGTTACCCTGACCATCATTTTGAAAAATATATTGCTTTGGGGTTTTCCCAAATTGGGAAGGAACGATATCAGCGGTGATAATGATATCATGGTCTCCATCATTATCAAAATCAAATGGGATAATTTGGGAGGCATTCACGGGTTTGTTGTGAAAACGCTCCTGTTGGTATGTAAACCTGCTGTTTTCATTTAAATAAAAACGTGGATAAAGGGCGGGTCCAGTGGTAAATTCATTGCCTCCACTGGCGACCAGTAAGTCCATGTCGCCATCGTTGTCCGCATCAAAAAAAGAACTCGCGACATCCTCATTTAGGGCATGTTCTTTGAAAAGGGCTTCTTGTGATGATATAAATGAACCAGTATTGGATTGTAGAAAAAGTTGTGATGCTTGTCTTTTGCCTCCAGAGATGAAGAAATCGTCCAAACCATCTGCGTTGATATCGGCAACCGATATGCTTGGCCCCTCGTTAGATGTTGCAAACGGAATAAGAGGTTCCCTGTCAAAATCTAAAGAAACTTGCTCTTTATGTTGAAAGGATAAAAGAGTAGTTATTGGTTCTATAAGGTGCTTATTTATTGATGTAGAAGCTTGATAATAGTCTCCGGATGCGTTATGTTGTTGGAGTTTTAGGTTCGTATTTGTTGTAATGTTGCTAAGATTTTGAAAAGTACCATTAGGCCATATCACTTTCAGACTATCAATAATGCTATCGGTACCAAAGCCAAAATAAAGCCTGTTATCTTTTGAAGACAGATACCCCCGCGAAGGATAAAGCTCCCTGTGCTGCGTTTTGGTATTATGATAGACAATCACCTTGGTTCCCACGCCAAACCTGTTAGTATCGTTTCCCTCAAATTGAACGCTTAGGGTGTTCTCGTTTTTTGAATTGTTCTTTAAAATATAGGTTTCTTCATTGATGTTGTTCACAATAATGTCTAAATCACCATCATTATCCAAATCGGCATAAACACAACCATTACTAAATGAAGGTTTACCGTCAAACCAAGCTGTTGTGGTATTGGAAAAGGTAAGGTCACCATTATTTTTGAAAAAGTAATTGAGGACTTTCTTCTCAGGTAATTCGGCCGCCAAGGGCATATCACTATTGGTCATACCAGCGTCAATACGACGTTGTATATCTTCATTCGCAATAAAGTTCATATAGTCCATATCATTGGAAGCACCTTTAATTCCGTTGGAAATAAAAACATCATTATACCCATCATTATCAAAATCTGCCAATAAGGCACCCCATGACCACTCGGTAGCAGCTATTCCGCTGAGGTTCCCAATTTCGGCAAAAGTGGTATCCTTTAAATTGAGGTGAAGGGTATTTTGCATGTATTGTGGTGCGAATCCTTGCCTTAAATATTGTCGGTAGATGGGGTAGGGGTATTCAAGACCAGAGGTTTTGTAAGTAGCTAAATTTTCAGGTAGCATATCCAAAGAGATAATGTCCATGTTGCCATCATTGTTAATATCGGCAATATCATTGCCCATGGAAAAGTGGGTGGTATGCCCTAGTTTTTCATCGTCATTAGAGATAATTTCTTTAAAAGAACCATCTTGCTGGTTGATATACAAGTAGTCATTCTCGAAAAAATCATTACCTACATAAATATCAGGGTATCCATCAGTGTTGATATCGCTTATAGAAAGACCCAATCCGTAACCTGATTTACCTTGATAAATATTCGCGCTGGCGCTTACATCGGTAAAGAAGCCATTATTATTTTGATACAAACGATCTCCTGAAAGGGAATCTACTTGTTTGCGTTGGACACCGCGACCATAATTTCTATTGGGGTGAACTGAATGATTCAGTAAAAACATATCTAAATCACCATCCAAATCATAATCAAAAAAAGCGGAATGTGTGGATAGCCCTTTAAAGTCCAATCCATATTTCGCGGCGTTTTCTTGAAAAGTGGGAATACCATTTTGGTCTATCCCTTGGTTGATGAACAGTTTGTTTTGCCCCTTCAAATTACGATAGCCAGATGCTTGGCAAATATAAATATCCAAAAGACCGTCATTGTTAATATCAACTTGTGAAGCTCCTGTACTCCAGCCAGTATTAATTTGAAGTCCTGCTTTTGTGGTGACTTTTTCAAAATTGAAATCACCTCTATTAAGATACAGTTCGCTTGTAGTTTGATTGCCTGTAAAAAATAGGTCAATCAAACCGTCGTTATTGAAATCTGCTGAAATTATACCAGCACCATTGTAGTAATACAAATAATTTAGAATATTTAATTGGGGAGTGTCTTGGAGTGTGTTTGAAAAAGTGATGCCTGATTGCGATGAAGGTACTCTAGAAAACCTTTTGGGAATGGGTTCTTTACAGGATATGCTTAGTATCAAAATCAGCAATGAAAACAGTAAAATTCTTGACATAGATAATTTCCTAAAAGCAAATGCGGCAATATAAACAAACCTAGTAAAACTATAAATAGTGTTCTTCATTATAAACTACTGGTAAGATGATATTTGAAAAACTAGGTTGCGTTGGTTTAAAGTATTGTGGCAATATTTAGAAAGAAAAAGCCTCGACGTTAGGTCGAGGCTTTAATCAGTATACTTAATTTCTTAGTTGACTAGTATCCAGGATTCTGAACTATATTAGGATTTGCCAATAATTGTGGAAGTGGAATTGGGAAAAGATTTCTGGTCGTGTTCCCAGTTTCAGTTGAACTTTTAAATTCCCAACCTCTAAGGAATTGACCAAAACGAATCATATCGTTTCTTCTCCAACCTTCTATAAACAATTCTCTACCTCTTTCATCAAGTAAATCTTGTTCCGTAACAGAACCGATTGGTGTAGCACCCCTTACTGTTCTTAACTCATTTACCATAGCCGTTGGATCACCACCTGAACGCATCATTGCTTCAGCTTTCATTAGGTGTGCATCTGCATATCTAAACAATTGTTTGTGATTAAGAAACGCTCCAAATCTAGGATTGTACTTCATTACACGGATACCTGTAATCTCATTGTTATTTATTAAACTTGGATTACCGTCGCCATCTACGAAGCCTCTTGAGAAAGCCAAAGGCCCACCTTGTCTGTCCGTTTCTGGTGCTCCAGCAAGGGTAAATTGCTGACCTATCAAGAAACCGTTACCAACATTGGAGCCCGTTTCAAAACCATTCTCATCTTCCGTTCCTGGTCTACCTGTAAAAGGCAAAGCAGATGGTGGTACACCACCTCTACGCTCTTCTTGACCATCTAAGGCAGTCTCATCTAGAGTGACGCGATTACTGTTAGGGTCTCCTTCAAAAAGATCGTAATACTCTGCTAGGGTACTGAAACCGTTCCAACCACCACCACCAATACTGGTAGATCTGTAATGTAATCCGTTAAAGATGTTGTTTCCAACAGCCGTTTCTGCCCACCAAATGGTTTCTGAATCAGCAGTCTCTCTGAAAATTTCAAAATAACCTGATTGTAAAGCGTATCCGTCAGCAGCAATAGCATCAACTAATGAAATAACCTCTTGCATATCACCTGCAGCAGCAGTTCCGCCACCACCGGTCAATTGGTTTTCATAAATGTGCTTATTCAAAAGTACTTTAGCTTTCATGAATCTAGCTGCCGCCTTTGTTGCTCTGTTAAGCCCTTCTCCTTGCGCTGCTACCGTAGGTAAATTTGCAATGGCAGCGTCCAAATCAGCAATAATAAAGTCTACTGCTGCTGATCCTGAAAGGATCGTAGGCAATTCAGCAGAGGGTAGCTCCGTATCTCTAAAAGGAACCTGACCATATAGGTCTAAAATCATCCACATTGAGAATGCTCTCAAGAAACTCGCCTCTCCTGCAATAACAGGTGATGCATTACTTCTAGCGTCAAGAATTTGTGATCCTAACAACTGATTTGCATTCCACTGATCAAAAGGGGTAATGATATCAATTTCTTCCAATCCCCATTCGTGTTGGTGTAATTTTCTCCAACGGCCATTATCACCCCAGTCAGCACCACGTGTAGGCACTAAAAGTGCATCTGTGGTTACCTCGCGAAGTGCATATGTATTAGCCTGGTCTCCTTGTTGACCCCAAACCTGAGCATATAATTGGTTTACTGCAGATTCTGGATTTTCTAATCCTTGAAACCCTTCATCTATAAAAGAATCGGTTTCCTCAATTTCCAAGTCGGTACAGGAAACTACTCCTAGAGCCAAAATGAAAGCTGACGCATAAATTTTAAAATGATTTCTTTTCATGATTCAAACAATTTTTTAATTAAAATGATGCATTAAGACCGAAAGTGATGGTTCTTGGATTTGGGAACGCTGCCCAGTCAATACCCCTAGTAGGTACACCAGAACCAAGAGAACCCGTTCCAACAGTTACCTCTGGATCGATACCACTATAATCGGTTATTAAAAATAAGTTTTGACCTGTTAAGGACAAACGTAAACTTTTAAATGTTCCTTCACCAGATAGAGGCACATTGTACCCAATGGTTGCGTTCTGCATACGCACAAAATCACCACTTTCTAAAAATCTAGTAGAAACGGCTGTCGTGGCACCCCCATCCTCACCACTGGTAAGAACATTTTGAGTAACATTACGACCAGTAACAACTTGTCCTGCGTTAAAGAAAGAATTCGCCGTGTTGTTGTAAACAGAGAAGCCGAACTGAGCGTTAAAGAAGGTGCTGAAATCCCAATTCTTTACGCTTAAGTTAAGAGAAAGACCTGAGGTGATATCAGGTAAACCATCTTCGCCTACAAAACTTTGGAAATCTGGATTTGCCGAAGTGCCTCCATTGCCATCATTGTACAAGGGGAAACCAGCTCCGTCAAAACCAACAAACTCAGCCATATAATAAGAGAAAATAGATTGACCAGCTTCAAAACGTTGTGCAAAAGCACCGGAAAGACCAGGCCCGTTGATTTCGCCAGTGTTAATTGCACCTGCGAAGTTTTGGATTTCATTCTCGTTGTAGGCGATGTTAAATGCCGCAGAGAAAGTTACATCATCAGTCTGAATGAAATCATAGGCTAAAGCAAGTTCAATACCTTGGTTTAGAATCTCTGCATCTACATTACCAAATTGGAACGGAATTGTAGACGGTGCAGCCGGTGGTGTTTGTAACAACACATCACTAGTGACATCGCGATACACATCAATACTACCACTAAAACGATCGTTATTGACTCCAAAATCAACACCAACATTTAAGTTTAAAGTTTGTTCCCAACGTAAATCTGGAACATCAATAGCAACAATATTAAGCCCGTTAGGGTTCACTGTAGCATCGTCATTGATACCTCTTCCGCTAAAACGCTGTCTAGCAACAAAATTACCATAACCCAAACCATCTTGGTTACCAGTGATACCACCACCAACACGTAGTTTCAGGGTAGATATGTTTTCACCTACAAAGTCTTCTTCACCAATTTGCCAAGCAACGGAACCAGAAGGGAAATAACCATATTGATTTTCAGGTCCAAAACGAGAAGATCCATCTGCACGCATGGTTCCAGTGAATATGTATTTGTTATTTAGGCTATACACGAAACGACCAAAAAAGGATTGTAACTCGTCTGTATTATCAAAGGTATCCGCAGTAAGGGCAGTAACTTCTCTTCCAAAACCAAAGGGTATCTCATCAGTTACTACGGTAGGAAATAATCGGTTGACGCTTAAGCCACCAGAATTTCCACCATAATAGAATTGTTGAAAAGAACCATCGATTGTTGCCTGAGCAGCATTAACGGTATTTACTAAGACATCACCCATTCTATTTAGGTCTGAGGTACCAAAACCTCTTGCGAAAGTGTTTCTTTGAAGGGTTCTAAAATCTTGGTACGCGTAACCTACAATAACATCAAGGTTTGAATTTTCAAACTCTTTTTTGTAATTCAGGGTAGCTTCAAGTGTTTTGTTCTCTCTATCTAAAGTGTTGAAAGTACCAACACCTAAACCTTCAATACCGTTAAAATTTTGAAGGTTGGATGTTAGAACAGATACGTTCTGACTATTGGATTCATCATAGCCTACATTTACTTTCGCGGAAAGTTCAGAAGTAAGGTCATATTCAACAGAAGCGTTGATTAAGAACCTGTCCGTATTGGTAATGTTTTGTGATTCTTCTAAATAGTTAGCGGGTTGTACTTGCCCACCACCATCATCAAAACTAGGATCGCTTGGCCAAGTTGGGTTGGCAGAATAAGCTGAACCCAAAATATCACCTCTAAAACCAGCGCCTGCAGCTACAGGGGGCTGTTCTCTATTTACTCTTGAAATAGAGGTTTGTAATCCTAATTTAAGTTTGTCGTCTAGAAAACGTTGGTTCCAGTTCAATCTACCCGTAATTCTTTCAAATTCAGATTTTTCAATTACACCAAATTGCTTTTGATAGCCAAAAGTACCACGAATGTTACCAGAACCATAGTTTTGAGA
>CAYGUO010000026.1:0-2072 GCA_964353095.1 uncultured Flavobacteriaceae bacterium
CGTTCAGCCAATTTTAAATTCTGTTTTGAAGTTTCATACTCTTCAATTGCCAAAATATAATCGCTTTTAGAACTTGCCAATTGCAGTCTAATTTGCTCTTTCGCTTCAGTCAACTTCGTTTTGGCTTTTTCCAAGGCAATTTTGGCACGTTGGGTACTCGCACTTCTTCCCAATGAACTAAAAATAGGAATGTTCAAATCAACCCCAAGAATGGAAAAATCAAACCAATCTTGCCCATTGTCCAAAAAGGTAAAGTTGTCACCAAAGGATAGTCCGCCATAATTGACAAAGGCATTTAAAGAGGGCAACGCCCTGCTTTTTGCCAATTTAAGTTCAAAAAAGCGCTGCTCATTTAAGTTGGCCGCCAATTTATAGTCCACATTATTTTCGATTTGAAAGGGAGTTTCCAATAAATCAAAATCAATTTTTTGCTGGGTTAGGTTGTCTAGGCCATCGGTCAATATTGTTGGGGAATCTATTGCTATGCCCATCATAAGGTTTAACATTTGTAATGTGATATCTTGTAAACGTTTTGCGTTTTTTAATTGGTTTTCAATTGATGACAACGTAATCTGCAATTGGTCAACACTTTCTTCATCGCCAAGCCCATTTTCATACACTTTCTTTGTTTCATAAAGGTTTTTTGCCAGATTTTCTCTGTTCTTCTGTAAAATCGCCACACTTTCTTTGGCCAACAAAACATTGCCATATGCTTCTACCACCGCCTTTCGCACTTCTAAAGCTGTTTTTTCCTTATTATTTTGGCTATAGCTCAAAAAAGCTTTGGTAGCCTGTACACCAACAATATATGACCCATCAAACAATTGTTGGCGCAAGGAAGCTGTAGCCGACATTTGTTGGGGCTGACCAAAGACCACGGCAACAAAAGTACCGGGATCTCCGCCTGCTATTTCGCCCGGTAATTGTATAACCTGCTGTATCAATTGATTTTGATAACTAATGGCACCTGTAATTTGGGGCAACCCAGTGGCAATGGTTTCCCATTTTTGCTTTTGCGCATCAACGATATCCCTATTGGCATTTAAGGTGCTGTAATTATGCTCCAAGGCATACGCTATTGCTTCGTCAAGACTATAACTGTTGTTTTCACTTTGTGATGACCCCAACAAAGGGGCAAGTATGATTAAAATTAAAATGATCGCTCTCATTTATTCTTGATTTGAATTGATGATTTTGTTTAATATTTTTCTTCCGTCCGGGGTAACAATGCCTCGTAAATGGTATTCTAAATAATCGTCCATCAGGCTTTTCATCACAAAAAGGGAGTTGGGAAAAAGTCGATTGTCCTTAATACTGGTCACTCCAGAAAAGTATATTCGAACAATAAATTCTGTATTTAAGTTTTCCCGATATATTCCCAAATCCATTCCGCGTTTAACGTTGTCCATAATACAGGTCTGCATCATGTGAAACTGCTTGCTTTTTAGATTTTGATGTACTGCTGGATAATATTTTTGCAATTGAAATTCTGGGGATGAGGCCTCATTTTTTAAATGCTGCATTACAAATCGCTTGATATCATAAATCTCTTCTATCGGATTCTTCTGTAGCGCACAAATTTGATCAATACCGTCAGAAATTTTCCAGAAAAGATTCATGGTACTCTCTTCAACGAGTTTGGTCTTATTATCAAAATGGGTATAGATGGTCTTTTTAGAAATCCCCAACTCATTGGCCAAATCGTCCATAGTGACACTCTTAAAGCCCAAGTTTAAGAAAAGTTCGGTTGCCCTATGTAAAATTTCGTCTTTCATAAATTGGCTGCAAATGTAAGTTGGAAACTTTAAAAACAATTAAAGTTTCCAAAGTTTTACAATAATTTAACGAAAGATTATCTGATTGTGTCATCCATCAAAATATCTTGAGTTACTTCACGGCTTGAATCCTTTTTGGTTTTGTTTGTTAGGGTGTTCCCTAGACTCCAAAAAAATGCCTTATGCTGATACCGATGTTTCTTTGGGTTTTTGTTATCATGCATAACTACTCTTTAATTTTCAGTTTCTTTTCGTGACAGGTAATTTTGAAAGGCCTTTTCTCCTTCTTCCGTCCAG
>CAYGUO010000026.1:2082-20957 GCA_964353095.1 uncultured Flavobacteriaceae bacterium
ATTCATCATAATGCTTCCATTCTGAATAGTCTTGTCGGAGCACCCCACATTTTTTGGAATTAAAGCGTTTTTTTGATTTGCCGCTTTTGCGCGGTCCATCACCACCGCCAAAACCAAAAATAATTTTAGCCAGTATAAGTACACCTACGGCTTGCCAATATCCGATGAGGGGTAATCCAAAAAGTTCAGGCATGAGCCAGTTCCATAACCTCATGACAATATACCCCACCAAGAAGGCTATGGCAACACCAAGAATGATAAAGAAAATGACTTTAACTACTTTTTTCACCCCTTCTTTCACGTTGCGTTCCACACTTTTTTTAATTCGTTCACTATGTTCCATAATTTGAGTTTTATGTTATTGTTTCTTTTCTAAGTTTTGTAACAGTATCGACATGGCCCTATGCCGTCTTGACATTAAAGTGCCTTGAGATATACCCGTTTCTTCGGCAATTTCGCGGTAATTGTACCCTTCAAAATCTATTGCCAAAATGATATCTCGGTAAGCGGGTTTTAATTGCATCACCACTATTTTTAAATCTTCTTTTAAAGATTCGGAATAGTTGTTTTCGCTATCGTTATAAAATGACTCGGCGAATGCGGTCCAAAGGCGTTCTACTTCCTTTTCGTCATATATTCTTTCTTTTCTAGCGCGCATCACGTCAATGATTTTATTTTTAATCGCACTATAAACAAAACCGCCAATATTGGTGATGGGAAGAGCATCCATAGGTCTTGAAAATATTCTTAAGGCCACATCTTGAATAATGTCTTCTGCATCACTTTCAGTAGTGTGGTCAATTTTTGAGCGCACATATCCTTTGAGCGATTGATACTCTTCTTTAAAGAAATCACTTAAGTTGCTATTTGGCTCTTTTGAAACCATTAAAGGTGGTATTGGTTAAAGGTCTTCATCCATAAAGACGGAGAATTTTAAATCTATTGCATTTTTCTTTAATGAATTTGACGCATATAAATACTATTTGTAACAATGGATGTATTTTTGGGCAAAAGAAAATGCATGCAAACCATAGAGTTCTACCGAAACGAGTTTATTGATTATCTACAAAAAAATAGTCGAAGTAAAGAACCTAAAAACTTGTATGAGCCTATTACTTATATTTTAGGATTAGGGGGTAAACGCTTAAGGCCTGTCTTAACTTTAATGGCAACGGATTTGTTTGGCGGAACCTATCGTGATGGTTTAAACGCAGCTTTGGCTGTTGAGGTTTTTCATAATTTCTCGCTCGTGCATGATGACATTATGGATGACGCCCCATTGCGAAGAGGTAAAGCTACGGTGCATGAAAAGTGGGATATCAATACCGGTATTCTATCGGGTGATGCCATGCTGATAAATTCGTATCAATTTTTTGAAGGATATGACGGCATTGTTTTTAAAAATCTGGTGCAGTTATTCAGTAAAACAGCGATTGAGGTATGTGAAGGGCAGCAGTATGATGTGGATTTTGAAACCAGGGACGATGTCACCATACCAGAGTACTTAAAAATGATTGAATATAAAACTGCGGTATTGGTCGCTGCAGCATTAAAAATGGGAGCGGTGATTGCTAAGACATCAGAACAGAACGAGGATTTGATTTATGAATTTGGTAGAAATTTGGGTATTGCCTTTCAGCTTCAAGACGACTATTTAGATGCTTTTGGTGACCCTGAGACCTTTGGAAAGCAAGTTGGCGGAGATATTATCGAAAATAAAAAGACCTTTTTATATTTAAAGTCTTTGGAAAAAGGATCAAGAACAGTACAAAAACAGTTAGAGGATTTATTTTCAATTCAACCTGGTAATCCTGCCGCAAAAATTGAATCGGTAAAGACTATTTTTCAATCGTGTGGAGCAGTAGAAGAAACTCAAAAAGCAATAGTTGATTACACCCAAAAGGCTTTTGAAAGTTTAGAAAAGCTTGATGTAGATGATAAGGGCAAAGCCTTATTTAGAGCTTTTGGTGAAAATTTAATGGGGAGAACTGTTTAAAATAACCTGCCTAAAAGAGCCTTAATAAATGGCAGGGGTTTTGGCGCTGCCATGATTTTGACATCTTCAAAAATGGAGGTTTCCTCATCTAAAAACTTAAACACGCGCTGTGGTTTTCGCTTTTTAAAAAGTGATTCAAAAATTGCCTTTCCCAAATCATTGTGCTTGTACAAAATGTCCAATAATAAAAGATCGTAAAACCAAAATCTGGTTTTGAGCTTAAAGTCAGCCGGTTTCTTACCATTTTTTAAATGGCTTATCAATAATTTGACGGTTTTATTGGTTTTCATAAAGGTATAGCCCGTACTTGACTTTGCCCAACCACCAGCGGTTCCGATATGAAAAATCCGTTGGGTGTTATGCTGATTAAAATTGTAACATGTCATAGGAATACTTCCCTTTTCCGTATCTACAATCTCATAAGTACCTGCATTTTTATCCTTTAAATAGGTTTTAATGGCATCTTCATATTCTTTTTGTGCTAAGGTGTGTTCAGAGAACAGGGTGTATTCAACCAAAGCCTCATTTGCTGAAAATGGAAGAACATACATAAAGCGTGTATTCCCTTTTTGCGGAATTGAAAAATCCATAAAGGTGGCCTCATCAACCTTGAAAATAGGATGCTCGGTTTTCACAAACCACCCAACAAAATGCTGTTGCAGCACAGGAAATTTTGAACTGGGGCGCAAGTTTTTGTAGTCAAACATACTATTGAATACCTGAGTGCCTGAATAGGTGTTTTTTTGCCCAGTTACTAGTACTTCGTTTTCATTTTCTTTAAGCGCAATAATCTCATCATGTTCAAACGTAATATTCTTGTATGTTTTTAAACGATTTAGATAGTGGTTGTAAAAATCAATACCCTGAATCATTTTATATTCATACGGTGCAATTTCATAAGACTGCTTTAAAACGTCGCCAGCAACATAAATAGTAGACCATGTTTTATGGATTAAGGTTTCAAAATCTCCTTTTCCTTGTTCCCAAAAACACCAGGTACGGTCGTTTGTTTTTTTAAGGTCTTTGTCTAAAACTAAGATTGATTTCTGAGAAAAAAAGGCATCACGCCCCATGGTATCGGCAAGTAACAAACCGGATGCTCCCGCACCAATGATAATATAGTCGTAGTTGGGCATTAGTCAAAAATAAGGAATACTAGGTTGTGATTTTGAAAAGGTTGGAAACCTTGTTGGAATTTTTAAAAATTATTGTTCGTTAAGCATCCGATTTAGGATAGTACGCTGTTCTGTTATTCAAATAGTTAATCAATAAAAGCAATTGATTTCAATACAGAAATATGTCAATCATAACATTCGTAATTTGCTATACTGTTGTCTATTTATTCTCATGGCAGAAATAATAATGGAATTCTGGTTAGTATACTGATAAAATAACTAAATACATTGTCCAAATGTCAATAGGTTATTATCTGGGTCAAGTACTGAAAATTCCCTTTGCCCCCAAGGCTTAGTTTCTAACGGACCATTGGGGTGTATTCGCGTTTTTTTATCCAATAGTGTTTGATAAAACGCGTCAATAGTATTGGTTCTAATATAGACCTGCCCATAGTTTTCTTTAGGGTCAAGGGCGTTAAATTCAAAGAAATGAATTTGAATTTGGTCTTTTTCCATCATTAAATACCCCTCAAAGTCAGCACTGCCATATTCATGAAAGCCTAGCATATTTGCATAAAACTCTCGCGTAACTTTTTTGTTTCGCATGGGTAATTTCGGATTGATGTCGGTTAGCATAGTATTGCTTTTAGTCTTATAAAACCTATATTCTTTTGTTTCACGGCAATTTGAAATTGTTGCCATCAGGTTAGATTATTTTTAATTGTAATGTAAGAAACATCATAAACAACCAATCCTTCAACCCTGCTAAAAATACAATTTTCTTCAATGTTTAATAGAAACAAAGAATAGTTGTTTTAAGGAAACGTGGGTAAGAGGTGGATATATGAGATAAGTATTAAACTGCTAAAAAAGCGTATAGCGCATACCAAAGAAGCCGCGAATACCTTGGTTGGGGGCAAATACATAACTAGGGTCAAAAGTAAGGGCAAAAGGGTTGTCTGTAGTAGCAACTACATTGCCGTTCGCGTTAAACTGTACATTTTCATCAAAGGGGTCGTTTGCTCTTGCAATGATAAAAGGGTTTCCGCGGTTTGGAGTCCAGTTCAATAGGTTCTTAATACCTCCGTAAAATTCAAAATTGGGCATTCCTTTGTAAGTAAACTGAATGTTCTGAATGCTCCATGTAGGAGAAAATTCTTGTCTTGGATCTAAGGGACCTAAAACAGGTAAACGCATTGGACCATATAGATTCCCAGTATAATCAATGCTTAAATCTAAAGAACGGATGTTGTACGATATATTCCATGTACCAGTAAAACTTTCAGTAAGTATCTGTTGTGTTGAAATCCCGTTTTCGGTCTGACTTACATCTTGATAGGTTGCTCCCACCAAAAAACGTAAACCGTTTGGGAGCACGGTTTCTAAATTGGCCGAGATACCTTGTGAAACTGATTTTCCATTTAAATTATCATATATAATTTGATTGGGATTGGTATCATAATCAGGCAGTATCTGATTTGAAAAACGGGTGTAAAATGCGGAAACGTCTATACCGATAAAAGTGCCGTTATCCGCGTATATTTTTTTAAGATAATTTAGATTAAGATTGGCAGAGCGTTCTGGATTCAGGGCTTCAGTTATGACCACTTCTCTTGCGCCGGTAAGTGCTGCATGGTCTTCTGTAAATAGATTGACAACCCTAAAACCCGTTCCAAAATTGACCCTAAAAATATCATGGTCACTGAGTTTCCAACGATAAGCCGCGCGTGGTGTAAAAATATTTCCGTGTCTACTATCATAATCATAGCGAAGGCCTGCCAAAAAAGAATGGTTTGGCGCAAATTTATACTCGTCTTGGATAAATAAACTTGGAATAACTACCTCATCAGCTTCATTACCTCTAAAATTTTCTGTGGCAGCGGTATCATCATCGTAGTAATTATAGCGTACTGCACTACCAAGGAGCAAATCGTGTTTACCCAAAGATTTATCCCAAGTGAGTTGTCCAAAGCCTATGCGCTGGTCTGCGATATAGGGTAAATTACCATAAACGGAATTTTGGCTATGGTCGTTGTATGAGAAAGAAAGCATTATTTTTTCAGCAAGCGGAAGTTCATAAGTGCCAAGAATTTCCCAACGACGGGTATAAATACTTTCCCCATAAATTTCATCTCCACCACGAAATTCAGGTGTCCACTGCAATTCGCCGCCCCATCGGTCTTCATAAAAAAAACGTCCTGCCAATGAAAATAATTTAGAGCTTTCACGCCTAAAATTCCATTTTTGAAAAACAGAAATACGATCTTGAAGTGTTAAGTCGGTAAAGTTATCTCCGTTGTTGTCAATGAGTTCCTCAAAATTGAAATAATTCACGCCTAGTAGCATATCGGTTTTTTTGCCAATAGCTACTTTCGCTCCAATATCAAGATTATATTCACCCCAACTTGTCGCAAAGGTATCTACAAAAAATTCTGGAGCCTCAAGACTATTTTTCGTAATAATATTAATAAGTCCACCAACGGCCTCACTACCATAAAGGGTAGAGGCAGGCCCTTTTACAATTTCAATTTGAGCTATTAATGAATTGGGGATGCCAGACAAACCGTAAACTGTTCCCAAGCCGCTCACAATGGGTATGCCATCAATTAAAACAAGCGTGTAAGGACCTTCAAGTCCGTTAATATGAATATCGCCAGTGTTACATACACTACAGTTTATTTGTGGCCGCACACCATTCACGTTTTGTAAAGCCTCAAAGATACTAGGGGTTGGGTTCTGTTTTAAAAAAGCAGGAGAATAGACTTCTACAGGTACAGCACTTTCTAGTCTACTTACTGCTTTGAGTGTTCCCGTCACCACCATTTCGTCTAAGGCTTGGGCGGACGGTTTCAATTCAATAGCTAAGGTGATCACTTCGTCTTTACCTATTAAAAAAGTGGTTCTAAAGGTTTCATAGCCGATAGTAGAAGCAATTAAAACATACTTACCGGGGGATAGGCCTTTGATATGGTATACACCATCTTCATCTGCTGCAGTACCTTTATCAGTGCCTTTTAAATAGATGTTCGCAAAGGGAACAGGGTTCCCGTTTTCAGACACTACTCCCTTAATGGTAGCAGTTTGTGCACCTAAGGATAGCGTAAAAAGGAAGGTAAAAAATAGTAATAAGTGTTTCAATATTTTTGTTGGTATAAATAAAAATTTAGACAAATCTAAAAATATGTTTTTACAAATAAAAATGTATTTTTGGATTATTAATATTTAAAGCTCAACCTCGAGCGCAGTCAAGGGGTCTTTTTTAGTTCTCGACTGCGCTCCAACTGACAAATACACTATTTTGACAAGGGCAGAAGAAAACTATATCAAGACAATTTTTCATTTGGGTGGTGGTAATACGCAACTTATTTCTACCAACGCCATTGCTGCCGAGATGGAAACCAAACCATCTTCCGTTACTGACATGGCCAAAAAATTGGCAGACAAAAAACTGCTTAACTACGTACCCTACCAGGGCGTTTCTCTTACGGATTTAGGAATTGAAACAGCGCTTTCAATTATCAGAAAACATCGCCTTTGGGAAGTATTTTTAGTGAAAAAATTAGATTTTACATGGGATGAGGTTCATGAAGTGGCAGAACAATTGGAACATATTAAAAGTGAAAAACTAATTGATAAAATAGATGCATTACTTGATTTTCCCAAGTATGATCCGCATGGTGACCCAATACCGACCAAAGATGGTAAGTTTTTAGAGCGCAACAAGCAGTTATTGAGCGATTTGCCCATACCATCATCGGGTATTTGCGTTGGGGTTAAAGATACTTCTGCTGCTTTTTTAAAGTTTTTGGACAAAAACCATATTGCATTGGGCCATGAAATAATGGTGCTGGAAAAAGAGGTGTTTGATGACTCATTGCGAATCAAAATAGGAGGAAAAGAACTTCAAATATCAAATCAAATAGCCACTAATCTATATGTTAAACTAGAACCGTAATGGAACAAATAATCAATTATTTTGAATCTATTGACCCCATTTTGGCAGCCTTTTATGCCACTTTGTTTACTTGGGGCCTCACCGCTTTAGGCGCTTCACTGGTCTTTTTATTTAAAAGTCCGAAAAGGGCAGTAATGGATGCCATGTTGGGTTTTACAGGTGGTGTTATGGTAGCCGCAAGTTTTTGGAGCCTTCTTGCCCCGGGTATTGAAATGAGTCCTGGCGAGGGTTTTGTTAAGGTAATACCAGCAGCTGTTGGGTTTTTATTGGGCGCTTTCTTTCTTTTTGGTTTAGATAAAGTATTGCCCCATTTACACTTAAATTTTAAAGAGAGTGAGGCAGAGGGCATTAAATCACCTTGGCATAGGACAACTTTATTGACCTTGGCCATAACGCTACATAATATTCCTGAGGGGTTAGCGGTAGGCGTATTATTTGGAGGTGTTGCAGCTGGGTTTGATGGTGCAACTATTGGTGGTGCAGTCGCTTTGGCATTGGGTATAGGCTTACAGAATTTTCCTGAAGGTTTTGCAGTTGCCATGCCTTTACGAAGACAAGGCCTTAGTAGAAGAAAAAGCTTTATGTATGGGCAGGCTTCTGCCCTAGTAGAACCCATTGCAGCAGTTATTGGTGCTTGGGCCGTCATCACTTTTCAGCCTATTTTGCCGTATGCTTTAGCTTTTGCGGCAGGAGCAATGATTTTTGTTGTGGTGGAAGAAGTGATACCAGAAACGCAGCAAGACAAACACTCAGATGTTGCCGTAATGGGTTTTATCGGAGGATTTATTGTAATGATGACCTTGGATGTTGGTTTGGGGTAAAGTCTTATTCCCTTAAAACATCAAAAGCACCCTTCGTCAAAAAGGTATCGGAATCGGATAACTGTGCAGCATTTTTAATTTCTGTAAATCCATCAACGGCATTACCCGGTTGTATTTCGACGGTTTCAAAAGTATATCCAGCATCCGTAGTTTTTGAGGTTCTAAGCACGTAAAATGTACCTTCTTGTTCAACAATTGCCTCCGTAGCAATTGCTTTGGCCATGGTGTTGTCGGTGATGATTCTGGCATCTACGAACATTCCCGTTAAAAATGTTTTCCCTTCGTCTATTAAATGTGCATGTACTTTGATGGTTCGGTTTTCTCCAATAGAACTGCCAATCAAATAAACTTCGGCCTCAAAAGTATCTTTCGAGGCTTCGGGAATACGAAACTGAATGGATTGCCCTTTCTTAATTTTCATGATATCCTTTTCGAACACCGATAATTCCAAATGAATATGGTCATTGTCAATAATTTCAAGAATGGGCGAAGCAGGTGATACATAGGTTCCTTTGGTTATATTTATTTGGGTAATACTACCGCTAATGGGTGCATGGATGGAGACAACAGAACTGACATTGCCTTGTTCTACCTTACTGGGAGAAATATTTAACATGGTGAGTTGTTTTTTTAAGCCCATATATCTTGCACGTGTAGTCTTGAATTCACTTTCCGCCTTGAGATAATTCTTTTGGGAAGTAATGTTTTCTTCTCTAAGTGTTTGGTGTCTTTCATATTCTGCTTGTAAATAGGTAAGCTGTTGTTTGACCTCCATATAATTTTGTTGTATCGTTACAAATTCAGGATTTTCAATAGTGACCAACACTTGTCCCTTTTTAACCGAATTACCAATAAGTAAGGGTGTTTGTTTGATATAACCGCCCATTATTGCACTAACGACAGCTCTATTTTCCGGTGGCACATCAATCATGCCATTAGTCTGTATGGTAACAGGAAAAGGTTTTTCCACGAGCTTTCCCAGAACCATTTTGCTGTTGCTGAATTGTTCTGCAGTGATAAGAATACCGCTATCAGCGGTTTTGGTTTCAGCCGCTGTTGTTTCAGCGTCTTTTTTCTCCCCACAGCTAGACATAATGGCTATTAGGGCGATACATAAGGTTTTAAGTTTATACATGGTTCTATGTTCTTTTGTATTAGGGTATTGAAAACCGTCATAACGAACCCGTAGAGGACCATTTAGGGCAGACGAAAGCTGAAGTAATCTGTTTGTAGTTAGTGCTGATTTGACATATCGCTTGATGCCGAGCAATGACGTGTTTGAATAGGTCATGAGTTTATAAGGTTAAATAGTTTAATTGAATAACCGTCTGATTGTATTTATTTAAATTCTCTAGCCGGTCCAGTTTTATCTCATTGGCGTTCTCAATACTCTGTATGTACTGGAAAAAATCGATTTCCCCATTTTTGAAACTGAGAGATGCTGTTTTCAAAATTTCTTCTGCGAGTTCAGCTCCATCCGTTTCATAATAGGCTAAGGTTTTTACGTATGTTTCATATTTTGCCAGTAGGGTAACGTACTTTGAATTGAGTTTGATTTCATACGCTTTAGCTTCTTCTATAGCGATTTCTGTAGCGATTTTAGAAGCTTTGATTCGGGAGCTGTTTCCGCCAAATAACAATGGAATTTTTAGACCTGCCTGATAGCCGTGTAAATTGCCATTTACTGTACTATTTGTACCCTGAAAGTAGTCAATGCTAATATCTGGCAACAATTGCTGTGTTTCCAATTTTCGTTCGGATTCTGCTAAATGAATACGATTTTTTGAGTAGGCTATTTCTGCCGTTTCAGCAACGTTTAGTGCGCTCAAATCAATTATACTTAAAGGTATTGATTTAATTTCTATACCGTTTGGTACTTGAATTTGAGCTATCACATTGGCATACGCTATGACAACATCTTGTTGAGCCTGTTCCAGTGCAATTTGCAGTTGCCTTTGCTTGCTTGCAGCCGTTATTTTTTCTAAATAATTCGTTTCTCCCAATTCAAAACGGCGTTTGGCCATATGGGCAAAATTTTGATAGAGACTATCTAAATACGTATAAATTTCTTCTTTTTCTTTGGTAAATTGATAGTGGTAATAGGCAGAGGTAACCTTTCGCTTGACGGCTTTTTCTTGAATGGCATAATTACTTAAACGCAACGCTTCGTTAGCCTTATTCACTTTTTTCTTAGCAAAATATACAGTGGGGAACAAGAAGTCTTGCTTTACGCCCAAAACGTTTAAGGGGAGGTCACCCAAGGTTAAATTATTTTGGTCGTAACTATAGTATAGTTGGGTTTTGTCAAAATCAAAAGCACTACCTATAAGCACATTTGATTGTTCTACATTGAGGCTTGCCGCTTTTAAACCTGAATTATTTTCGATGGCTAAATCAATAAGTTCTTGTAGGTTTTTTTTGCCTTCTTGTGCATTTCCTGAAAATGATATGCCTAAACCAATAAGCATTATAAGCGTGCTGATGGTTTTGGTTGGTTTATGTTTTGGCATACTATTTCTTTTTTCAAAGAGAGCGTACAGTACAGGAAGCACCACTAAGGTCAAGAGGGTTGCGGTTAGGAGTCCGCCAATCACTACCGTAGCCAAAGGGCGCTGCACCTCAGCTCCCGCATTGGTAGAAACTGCCATGGGCAAAAAGCCTAATGCAGCTGCTGCTGCCGTCAATAGAATGGCACGTAAACGGTCTTTTGTGCCTTGTTTAATAAGGGTTTCCATATCGTTAAAATGTTGTTTTTTAAGTTCTTTAAAATGTTCGATAAGTACAATACCATTAAGTACTGCAATTCCAAAAAGGGCAATAAACCCAACCCCTGCAGAGATACTAAATGGCATGTCACGTATCCATAAAAGCAAAACCCCACCAACTGCTGACAAGGGAATCGCCGTAAAGATTAATAGTGCTTCTTTAATAGATTTAAAGGCGAAATAGAGTAATATAAAAATGAGAAGCAAGGCAATGGGTACCGCAATAAGTAATCTTGATTTTGCACTTTCTAAATTTTCAAATTGGCCGCCATAGGTAATGTTATAGCCAACGGGAAGTTTTATGTTATCATCAATCAATTGGCGTATGTCATCTACCACCGATTGTAAATCGCGGTCACGAACATTGATGCCTACAACAATTCGTCTTCGGGTGTCATCACGAGATATTTTAGCTGCTCCTTTTTGATAGGTAATTTTGGCCACTTCACTTAACGGAATTTTTCCGCCAGAGGGAAGATCAACATATAAATTTTGGAGGTTATCAATATCCTTGCGACTTTCAGTGGTTAATCGTACGACCAGATCAAAACGTTTTTCTCCCTCAAAGACACTCCCAACAGTACGCCCAGCAAAACCCATGGATACCATATCATTGAGGTCTTGAATGTTGAGCCCGTAGCGAGCAATTTTACCTCGGTCATATTTAATGTTCATTTCTGGAAGGCCAATAATTTTCTCGACGGAAATGTCTGCTGCACCTTCCACATTTTTAATAAGGTCTTTGATTTCGTTGCCTTTTTTACTCAAGATATTGAGGTTATCCCCAAAAATCTTAATGGCTACATCTGATCGCACTCCAGAAATAAGTTCGTTAAAACGCATTTCTATAGGTTGGGTGAATTCAACTTCCATTCCTGGGATAATCGCCAAAGCCTCTTTAAATTTGTTGGCAAGTTCATCTTTACTATTGGCAGATACCCATTCGCTTTTGGGTTGTAAAACAATGATTACATCGCTTTCTTCCATTGACATTGGATCTGTAGGCACTTCGGCTGCACCAATACGGGTAACTACTTGTTTGACTTCTGGAAAATTATCAAGAAGAATTTTTTCAATTTGGGTGGTGATTTCTGCGGTCTTAGATAACGAAGTTCCCGTTTTAAGAACGGGCTGAATAACAAAATCACCTTCATCTAAAGTGGGTACAAATTCAGCTCCCATCCTTGAAAATAAAACGATAGTCGCAATCAAAAGCAGCGTTGCCAAACTGAGCACTACTTTTTTGCTTCTCAAGGCCCAATCAATTATGGGTTCATAACGTGCATTCAGCCAGCGCATTAATCCGATGGAAATATTTTTATCAGAAGGTTGTGAGGGTTTTAAGAATAGGGAAGCAACTACAGGGACATAGGTGAAGCAGAACACCATAGCTCCAATCAGGGCAAAACTAAAGGTCAGTGCCATCGGTTTAAACATTTTACCCTCCACGCCGCTAAGGGAAAGAATGGGAATGAAAACAATAAGGATTATAAGTTGCCCAAAAATGGCTGAATTCATCATTTTAGAAGAGCTAGTAAGGGTTATGGCATCTTTTTCAGCTTGTAGGGCAGAAGTTTTCAAAGCTACTAGTGATGCACCTTTTGCTGTAATCTGAAACGCAACGAATTCAACAATGATTACTGCCCCGTCTATAATAATTCCGAAATCAATTGCCCCCAAACTCATTAGGTTGGCATCAACCCCAAAAAGATACATTAGGCTTAGGGCAAACAGTAAACACAAAGGAATGATTGAGGCGATTACAAGTCCTGATCTTAAATTCCCCAGCAATAAAACCACAACAAAAACAACAATTAAGAAGCCTAGCATTAGGTTTTCTGAAACCGTAAAGGTAGTCTTGGCAATAAGTTCGCTCCGATCTAAAAATGGATTGATATAGACCCCTTCTGGCAATGATTTTGAAATGGACGCCACACGTTCTCTAACAGCATCAATTACCTTTTTGGAGTTTGCATTTTTCAGCATCATAACTTGACCGAGTACTTTTTCGCCTTCACCATTACCCGTAATCGCACCAAAGCGAATGGCGCTACCGTAGCCTACTTCCGCTACATCTTTAATATAAACGGGGATACCTTCTTTGGTTGTTACCACAATATTTTTGATGTCTTCAAGGTTTTCCACCAATCCTTCACCACGAATAAAATAAGCCTGATTCACTTTCTCAATGTAGCCACCGCCAGCAACACTATTGTTTTTTTCCAAAGCTGTAAAAACCGCTTTTGCGGTAATATTCATAGCATTCAATTTCTGTGTTTTGATGGCTACTTCGTATTGTTTTAGAAAACCGCCCCAAGTATTTACTTCAACTACACCAGGAATACCCGAGAGTTGACGTTTAACAATCCAATCTTGAATGGTGCGTAAATCTGTGGGAGTGTATAGGTCTTTGTAACCAGGCTTCACATCTAGAATGTATTGGTAAATTTCACCGAGCCCAGTGCTAATTGGACCCATTTCTGGGGTGCCAAAACCTTCAGGAATCTTTTCGGAAGCCGATTTGATTTTTTCAGCTAGCAGTTGTCGCGGTAAGTAGGTTCCCATATCGTCGTTAAACACAACGGTGACTACTGAAAGACCGAACTTAGTGATAGAACGAATCTCTTGCACACCGGGCAAGTTTGCCATTTCAAGCTCTACAGGATAGGTGATAAACTGTTCCATATCTTGTGTAGAAAGATTGCGTGATGTCGTAATGACCTGTACTTGGTTATTGGTCACATCGGGTACGGCACCAATGGGAATTTGGGTCAGCGAATAGAATCCGAAGCCTACAATACATCCGGTAAATAAGAATACGATAAACTTATTTCGTAAACTGAAATTGATAATTTGTGATAGCATAATCCATAGTAATTTGAATTACAGAAAACACGGTATGCAAAAGCACCATGCAGTTAGAAAAATCAAAAGTGGAATTATGCTTGCCTGGGTGGTTGAAAGGGTCGGTCTTGATATAAAGAATGATAGGTCATAAAATAGTGGTAATTGGCAGCAGGATAATTGATTTCTTCTACAAAATCAGTATTCAAACCATTTTGGCACAATACAAATACAGGAGAGAAAAAGGTTGGACTTTGGTGCTGAAAGGGCAATCGTTCGTGCTCTTCTTTCTCTTCTTGGTGCTGCTGTTCATGATCCTTTTTGAGTTCTCCATAGTGCTTAGAGATAAAAACAAAAAAATTATCTCCGTGTTCATTGGCGTGAAACTGGGCATGCTCAATTAATTCGTCAAGCTCGGCAATATCATCAAAATGGATATTGAGGCTTTGGAAAAGCAACAGAAAAGCAACTAATATGGAAGCAATTTTTACCATAAACGAACTTAAAGATACTTAATTTTCGTTAAAAAGACTTTAGGCTTTATTGGCTATGTTGCTGGTAAAGAATGAAATATTACTCCCCAATTTTACCATCTACCCAACCAGTACCGGCTAAGTAAAAGTTCATTCCTGTTTTTTCTTGTAGGGTTACCAATTGGTTTCGTAAGGCAATTGGTCTCATATTTAGGTTTTCCCTAAGCTTATCTGAAGTTGGTATTTGTTTTGGAGTAAGGTATTCTAAATACCCATAGCCTGTTTCTTTGCGGTCACTTGAAACGCTGATTCGCCAATCTTCAATCATAGCAAAATCATAGGGCGAAAGTTCTCCCTTTGAAATAGCGGCAATCAATTTTGGTCTTAGCTTAGGAAATAAGGAATCATTTTTTACAAAATCTTCAGAAATGGAATTGTGGTGACTTAATATGGTGCTAACCCACTCGGGTTCTCCTATCAATTTTTCGCCTGGGTAGCCTTTCGTCATGATAATTTGGTTTAGTTGTTCAAATTGTACTTTTGCATGCGCAACCCCTTTTTTATTAGCGAAACTTTCTTTAGCTTTTTGGCCAATTTTAAAGAGGTATTTAAAAGCAAATTTTTGATCTTTCTTATACATCAACTTTGTAGTCTCCCTAAGTTCTAAATCAAGTTTTTGCTGATATATGCTATGTAGGGCAGGATACTTTTGAACGAATCCGTCCCATTCTTTTGATGCTTTCAAAGGAGCTAAAAATTTATCTTTTTTGATGGCTTTTAAGGTCCAACCTGATAGCATACCCTTTTCCAAAAAATAAAAGGCTTTTTTAGTATTTCCAAGATGGATTGCTAGTTGAGTTGCCACTTTACAATCTTTCAAAAAGACAAAATCGTAGGTTTCAAAAATAGTGTTCAGCTGGTTTAGTGCTTTATCATATTGTTCAGTTGCCATATACTCTTCAGCTACTAAAACGATCCTATGGTAAGCGGTATAATTATTTTTTTCTTGGGCACTTATTTGAATGCATGCTAAACTGAACAAATAAAGTGACAAGATTAAAGATTTATTTGCTGACATCATCGATTTTTTATTGTTCCAATTCGTTCAATAGTATTCCATAATCATACTGCAAATCTTCATGCAGTGCATCAATTTTTTTTCTAATAAAGACGAGTTGCCGCTCATACAAATTCATCAGGGTAGTGTTTCTTTTTATAGAAGGGTTAAACTCTTTTAATTCTTGACAAAAGTACAGTAATAGGGCTACTTCCGTTTCTTTGTTGCCCGAATAGCGAATATATTTCTTAATTGTCCTTAGAATTTTACGGACACTTTTTTTAATATAGAAATAGCTATTGGTATTGATTTCAGAAAATGCTTCGTCCATTTCCGCTTTTACGGCTTCAATATAACCTTCTTCATGATCCGCTTCAAATAAGAGGTAGGTGAGGAGTTCTTTATTCTCTTTTTTAAACCGGGCCAAACGGAGACATAATTGCAGTATCTCATCAGGATTACGGTGCTGTAATTCTTTTTTTAGTTGGACAACAGTTGCTGCTTTCATAGTTAGCTTCTAAGATACGAAGCCCCATTGACATCGATAATGGTGCCTGAAGAATAGGCTGCGCCATCTGAGGCTAAAAACAAAATAGCATGCGCTACCTCTTCTGGTTGTGCCATACGTTTAAAGGGAGACTCACGCAATAGGTTTTCGCGCTCTGCCGGTGTTAGGGTAACGGCTGCCATTTCGGTTTCTGTAAAACCAGGGGCTACTACGCCTACATAAATTTTATGTGGGGCCAGTTTTTTGGCCAGTGACTGACTCATAGCGTTCAATGCCGCTTTACTGGCGCCATAAGCCGGTTTAGTGGGTTCACCTCTAAAAGCACCACGAGAGGAGACGTTCACAATATGTCCGCCACCGGTTTTCATCATGCTTTGGGCTGCCCAGTAACTGGTATTGGCCACAGCAAAAAGATTGGTTTTAAAGGTGTTTTCCCAAGCGTGGGTCCATTGCTCAAAATCAACCTCGTCAATATTATGAAAAATAGATATCCCTGCATTGTTCACCAGCACATCTAGCTTTCCGTAATGTGCTACAAAATTATTTATAAGGGCTTTGGTGTCTTCTTTTATGGACACATCATACTGAAATAAATGATGCCCGCTTCCTGGTAAGGCTGAAAGTGTTTTTTGTGCTTCTTCCGTATTGTTTCTGTAATTGATGCCAACTTGTGCTCCCTCTGTCGCAAAGGCCATTGCAGTTGCCTTACCAATGCCTCTTGAGGAGCCCGTAATTAATACTGTTTTACCTGAAAAATCCATTTTAAATCTTGTTTTATTCTACAGTTTGTATGAGCTCTTTGGTTTGGTCAATCCAGTCTTTATTATACTCTAGAAGAATATCTGGGGACACACCCTTTGATTCGAATTCAAGGTATTCTTTATGCTTCTTTGAGGTCATAATGGCTATAAATTTTCCGCAAGGTAAGTTGTTTGAGATGTTTTTCTTAAGCTCATAAGACAAGGTGCCTTGGGTCTTATCTCCTAAGATTTGGGTATTGGGAAGCCGTTTTAATTTTACGGTAAATTGTTCTGCGTTACTGGCGGTATTATGGTTGGTAAGTACATAGATGTTATTTTTTTCGGCATATTGCGTAAGAATTTCCAATAAAATATTGGAATTGCGTTGACCGCCGCCGCCATTATCCCTTAAATCAACAATTAACTTTTTTTTGTTCAAGGTGTTTTTTAGCGTCGCGTAAAATGCTTCCGCATCAGAAAGTGTTGGATAGAATGAATTAAAACTGCCCACCTTGATATAGGTAGTTTTTGCGTCTATTTCTTTTCGGATATACAGTGAATCTTTATAGGCAACGGAGTGGTGCCTAGGGGCATCAGGCTTTTTTTGAAGACGAATCTTAAGAAAATGACCATTTTTGATGCGTTCAGAATACGAAACCAATCGCTTGCTTTCCAATTGACCAACGATGTTGAGGTACAAATCATCTCCATAGGGAATTAAGGTGCAATACATATCCCCAGCTTGCCAATTGGGTAAGTTTGAGTTTAATACAATTCCGATGTATTTCTTGTTCTGTTCTATCAAACCAATACTAAAGTTGTCCTTTAGGGAATAAATGCCTTCAATGCTCTCCAGGGGTCTATTTTTAAGAACATTGCTCAAGCTATCCGTATTCATTGAACTCTTTATGGGTTGTGGCGAATCTTCACCTGCAACACCATAAATTTTGATATGGTTGTCATTTACGCCTAAACTCAATTGATTTAATAAAACCATGCAATCATAGTCGGTTACGGTTTCGGCAAGGGCCAGATTCATTTGGTCAAAAACCTTTAGGTAAGCTTGTTTGTTGTCTTTGAACGCTGGAGTTTTACGAAGTAGTTGATCCAAAGCCAAAAAATCTTTGGAGCAGTTACATGATTGGGCGATGGTTACATTAAAAAAAAAGATACCTACAAAAAGACTTATGCCCATAAGGTAATTTAATTTACTTTTTAGTGGTAAAACACACTGATTATGCTTCTTGATCATTTTTGATATCAATTTCTTGTTTCAAATGTGAGTGAAAGCTTATTATTTAAACTTTACAGTTTAAAAGTAGAGAATTCTATACTAATAAATGTTCAGCTTTAAATAGGTATTTACTTATTGGACCTGTCGTTTGCACTGAAATGCCAGGTTCGACTTGGTAGGTGAATCGTTTTTGAAAGATTTTAATCATTGGTCTGCGCTTTTTCCCTCTTTGGAGGGGTTAGGAGAGGGTTTTGTATGCCTTAAGGTTAGCTAGCTTCTAAATGTTTTCTGGTTGCAATGTTACCTCTGGCTTATAAAAATATACTTTTAGGATCATAGCATCCACACCCTTTAATCCCTGCCTTCCCGGCAGGCAGGCAGGCCCTAGAGGGGAAGAAAATTTTGTTTTGACGGATTTTACTAAAGAATTTTAGCATAGCGGCATTTTGAACTCATAGTTAGTAAGGAATATAAGTCTTTGTCTGTATATTAGGATATTGCACATGCATCAACGAGTCTATTTCAATAATGTCATGCTTTAGTCGCGAGTAGTTTTCTTCAATTCTTTTTGTAAAAAAAACAAGGTCGGTCAACAGATTGGCAAACTCTCTGTTTTGTAGTAATTCTATATGGTTTGATATAAAAGGAGAATCATGTTCAGTAGTAATCAATTGAGATGATTTATAAATAGATCTAACGGTGGTTCTATCAACATTTTTGTTTAGAAAAGGACGTAGTTGATTATCAACAAAATGATTTTGATTGTACTCAAAGGCAATCAATGTTTCTTGACCTCTTTTGAAGTCAGCCAGTTTTTTACGAAGGCTGGCGGAAGTTATTAAGTCAAAATCTCCTGAAGCACTTAACACATCGTAGAGTGTAGTTGGTCTTCCAGCTAGCCAAACCCATGTGAGTTTATCTAAATCTTGGTCAAATAAACCTTGGTTGAACTCTTGGGGAGAATTAGTAACCCAGTCTAGCATACGTTCTGCTGAAGCAATTACTTCTTGCATTTTTTCGGTTCCATTTTTCATTAAAAACCTGTTAAATTGTAGTTCTTCTCCCAAATCTTGAAAAATACGTTGCTCTTCTAACTTATTGATGCGATTTTGATTCCAATTGTTAATCTGTAGTGCAATGAGAATACCAATAACTACAAGAATTATTTCTCCTATAGCATAGAACAAGTACTGTGAGAATTTGTTCTGAGACAGCAGATTTTGACGAATTTTTCTAAAGAATTTTATCATTTCGGTTATAAAGTCTTTAATTCATTTTTAATCTGTTCTTTAAGTAGTAAGGTTTTTTTCAAGGCAGTTTCCTTTAAATCTGCACCAGCATATCGGAATGAACCTCTATGTTTCATC
>CAYGUO010000026.1:21057-24578 GCA_964353095.1 uncultured Flavobacteriaceae bacterium
GTTTCATCTTTTAATAGTGATTCATAATCAATTGGCACGGCATCATATAGCGTTTCTTCAAAGGTTCTAGCTGTCATTTCTACAATCCTAAAATGTTTATGAAAAAGAGGCAAGGATGCAGTTGGCCAAAACTGATCTTCTAAACGAACCGTTTGTGCTATTAAAACAGTGTACTCTGAATCAAAAAGATCAATTATTGATTTTCTTAGCGCATCTGAACTAATAATTTTAAATCCTATAGATTTAATAGCTTCAAATCCGGTTTTGGAAATTACGATATCCGATGAAAAATCAGCTCGCCCAAAATGAAAGTTCATCGTGTCATTATGTACACTTTTATTTTCTAACACTTCAACTACATATTGTATAGATTGCCCAGTAGTATATTCTTCCGTTATACCATTTCTAAGTCTTTGTTCATTAAGCTCTAAATTTTCTAAAACTTCGGTTAGTAGTTGTTTTTCAATCTTTAAATCAATTCTATCTTGGTTCCAGTTATTAATCTGAAGTGCAATGAGAATACCAATTACCACAAGCACAATTTCACCAATGGCGTATTTAAAGTATTTGGTGGTCTTGCCTTGATTGAGCAAGTTTTGGCGAATTTTACGAAAGAATTTAATCATTCTCTTGGGTATTAAGAAGTTCATTGATAAGCTGAACGCCTTGTTGGTTGTCCTTTAAAAACGCATTTGACTCGTGCAGTAAGATCTTGTTCTGGTTATTAACAGAATTTAGATAGTACCTGAATTTTTCATCACCAAGAATTTTATCATAGTTCAATATTTTTGAATCTCCGGATTTAAAGCTGCCTTCCTGAATAGTTATGGCATTGTACTTGGAAAAATAATTGAATGCTTCTTTGGTTCTGAAATTTTCAACCTGATTTATGATTATACTTTCCAAGTGTTTCAGCCAGTTCAAATTGCCCTCATAAATTCTAAAAATCAAATCTCTTAGTTCCAAATTGCTGATTAAGTCCAATCCTTTGGACTCTATAGTTTTATATGCTCCGGCGTTAACTAAGAATTTTGTCCAAATACCACTATTTGAAAAATGTATTTCCAAAGTATCATGATAAGGTAATTTTTGCTGCAGGTGCATTTCTAGTATTCCAGTAGAATTTATTGTCTGTTCTAAAAGTCTGGAATTGGTTTTTAAGTCTTTGATATTCAGTTCCAAATCATTACGTAATTGTAATAGCAATTGTCTTTCGTACTCATTGCTCTTTAGTTGCTCATTCCAATTATTTACTTGTAAAGCAAGTAGAATACCAATCATTACAAGTGCTATTTCACCAATAGCATATTTAAAGTACTTTCCCATTTGGTTTTGGTTGATTAGTGAGCGACGAATATGTCTAAAGAATTTAATCATGTTTTAAAGCACATTTTGTTTCAAGTAATTCTATCATTTTTTCTATATCTGGCAGAACAGTTTCATAAAGATATTTTACACGAGTATTGACACCAATAAAAAAGACAGCATCACTGGTTAATTGCTTAATCATGGTCTCACTTAATGTATTTGATGGATTTAGTTTGTTAAAATCTACTTTAGTATTGTCGATTCCATCTTTAACAAAACCCATATGTTGCCAACCATGCTGAGCATAATCTTCTTTTTTAAAAAATATTTCTACAGCACCATCTGCATTAACATCCATGACATCAATCATGCCTTCTAACATTGAATAATAATCAATCACTCTCGTTTTTATGGTATTGTCTTTTAGGAGATTTAAATTCCCGCTTGACTTTAAATCTTCAAAAGCAGCATTATTTGGTCTGATAGTATAGGTTATTAATGACAGTGCATTGAGTGTTTCAGGCATTAAAGTATCTAGTTTTGGGTTTTCAGATTGTAACATTTGGAGCACATTATTTGATGCTTCAACTCTTTTATTAGTATTTATAATTTGACTATTTACCTGAACTAAATCTTGTTGTACGTCTTCAAGTAGTTTGCAATAATAATCTTGTTCTAGTTTACTTTCTTTTCGCTGTTCATTCCAATTATTAATCTGTAGTGCAATAAGAATACCAATAACTACAAGGATAATTTCTCCTATGGCGTATTTAAAATACTTTGTGGTTTTACCTTCTGAAAGCAGGTTTTGACGAATTTTTCTAAAGAATTTTATCATTTTACCTTTGGTTGAGTAGCTTCAATTATTTGGTCTATCAGTAGAGCTGTTTCTTCGCAGCGTTCAATAACTTGTTGTGTGTACCAAAGATGATTATCTAAATAGTTTTCAAATACGATATCTTGAAATAGTGGAAAATAGTCTGGTTTCACTTTAGAGATTCCAGTCCATGGGTAGTTACTTCTCATATCCAATTGTTTAAAAGATATTTTATCTAATAAGTAAGGTATAAATTTAACATTTGCCCAATCATCAAATTTTTCCAATCGCCTTGTTCTAATTGCAGATAGCGTATTCCATTGATACAATAAATCTGAAATACTTTCATTTTTCAATAAGTTTAGCTTACCACTTTGCATAATGTTTTTAATGGTATTATCAGCAAAGGCAAATTCACTAGAGCCAAAAGCAACATAAAATAGACTGTCTAAATTATGTCTAGAAATTTCTTCTTTTGAAGCTCCTATCAAACCCATTAGCTTCTGTTCAGACTTGCTCTGATTTCTAATATCCGACAAGAAATTTCTTAAAGTCTTTTTATTTTCTTGAAAGTCGGTGTGTAGTTTAGCAATCACTTCTTTCTCTTCATTTTGTTCAATACGATTTGTATTCCAATTATTGACTTGTAGTGCTAATAGAATACCAATCATAACGAGAATGATTTCACCAATGGCGTATTTTAAGTACCTGCCTGCCGGCAAGGCAGGTTTGCCGGTTTTGTTTTCCATAACTAGGTTTTGACGGATTTTTCTAAAGAATTTTAGCATCGGTCTTTGTTTTCTTTATGTCAAACCACTGTAATTATGGTGTAATACACGACCACTGCTAAAAAAAGCATAAGGCCAAGGGCTAAAAAGCGCAAGGATTGGTTGACGTATTTAAATTTTTGGGCAGCTATTTTAGAGATGATGAATATTTGTTGACCCAATTGGTCAAATAATTCCTCTTCATTTAAGCTGATATCATAAAAGGTTTTTGAGAATTCTTTGATGGTTCCGAACTTAGAAATGACATCACCAAAAAAGAAAACGTTCTTGTCATATTTACCCTCAATACGCGGCATAAAACAACGGATACTAAAATAAATAGAGGCCACGGTAGCGATAAACCAAAGTGCAAGGAGTATGTAAAGAGGTATGTGGTTAGATCCTTGGCTAAGCACTACTTCTATTTTTTGAAAGATAAAATTCAAAAGAATACCATAAAAAGAAAGAATTAAACCAGCTTTTACTTCAGATGCCCTTATAAGGCCCAAAACGTAATTAATACTGCCCCAATAATGATCTACCAGTTCTTCAGCATGCCCTTTAGACTCTAACTGTTCAATAAGTTTTTCTTGTAAGTTTAATATTTTGTGGTTTTCTGGTTCTTCCAT
>CAYGUO010000027.1:0-20502 GCA_964353095.1 uncultured Flavobacteriaceae bacterium
AAATAGATAATTTCAAATAACCTGCATCCTTATAACTCCACCGCCTCATCTCGCCGATATTTATAATCATCCACAGGATAATCCTAAATACTCGCGTATGTAAAATAGCTAATTTCAAGTGCTATTACTCCTTCCAAAAAGGAAAACTCATCCAACTAGAAACCTCCAAACTATCTTTCCCATAACGCCATTTTACGTTAACAGTATTTCTCCCTTGTTCCAAGGTATCAATACCCAAATAAGACACATATCCTTCTTCATCCGTTCTAGGATGTTTATAGCGCTCCCATCGCACCGAATCCAACTTTTTCTTATTAAGTTCAACTATAAACATAGTGTTCAACGCTTCTTGGTATTTCAACCTTTGACTATCAAAAAAAGCCTGGCGGATGGAATCGTTTTCCATCATCGGTAGCTCTTTCTTAAAATCTAAACTCGTAAGCACGCTATCCTTAAAACCATCGAACCAAAACCAATGCACCACAAATAATTTTAGATGGTTTCCATCAATAACTTCACTAGGTATTCCTCCCCTGTAAAAAACTTCATTTTCTTTCAGATTTTCCGCATAATACCTGTTTCTCATGGTATAAACAGAAGGTTGCTCATACGTTTCCCTATCATCAAAAACCTCAAAATTAAAGGTACCTCCATAAAAGAAAGCGCCCAGTTGGTTTACCGATATTAAAGTCGCCATGACAATATAAAAGACACCGAAACTCACCAGTATCCACTGTTTACTATTAGAACGAAGTACCAATAACTCTCGCTGATATAAAAACAACCCACTGATGTAATAATATAGGTTACTTAAAAATCGTAATGGCTTATCTACCCACTTCTTTCCTGTTTTAAATGACAATGGCACAAAAACGCCTAATTGCACTAAAAGCACCACTGCTGCCAAACCATAATTATAGCCGATGCTATAGACCAAATCTTCTAGGCCAAAAACCTCAAGCAGTATCAAATCAATTAGCAGACAAACGGTAAGCGTGCTTATCACTACCACCGCAAAAAGAACGGCAAAACTAAAGCTTAAACTTGCCCATTTCTCTAGGGTTGCTATTCTATTCTTTCCCTGATTCCGCTTTTCCAGACGGTTTTCATGAGTATTGGAGAGCTTTAGTTTATCATAGTCCACCCCATCATCATACCAGTGATAAACAGCCATATAGGCTACCCAAAAGGTTCGTAGCAATAAATTGGCGCCAAACCCAATCAATAAGGTTCTGGTTAAAATATACAAACCAAAAAAGACGAGCGTTTCATACTGATCAAGATTTAGAATGGCCTGTTTCTGTATGTAGAAATTCTTAAAAAAGTCGGTACTCGTAAATAAAGTGTAAAAGAGTCCACCAGCAATAATGATTTCAAGCTGCCAGCTTATGGAACGGTACTCTAAGGAATCTTGATTTTTCAAGCAGAAGTATTGTTTTCACTAAATATACTGCGCTTTTTTAAATTATAATATGCCCCGGGGTATTCAATGTTTTTGAGCGTCCAGTAAATACCCAGCGATATCAGCATCCAATTGCTTATACCGCATTAAAATAGTGTCTATTAAAGCGTTTGATTCCTTGAATTCAATTGCCTCGCCCTTAAGCTGGTCAATGAGCAATCGTTCGTCTCGAATCAATTCTTTTATGTTTGACCGTAAATTTCTAAGTTTAATAAAGCATTCGTAGTCTTTGGGTTCGTATCGGTACGAATTCATTTTATTCCGTAAGCGTAAAACACTCTCGTGATTTCGTTCCAATCGAATCACCAGCTGTTCTAAATCCTTTTTTGTTCCTGTTGTAGTCATCTTAGGGTACTTACGAAGTTCATTCCCGTTTCTTTGATTAAGTTACGAAATTTCTTATCAGAAAAAGCATGATAAATGTCACCTTGTAGAAGATTAACATCTTTTATATTTATCTTAGGAAACGATTACACACCAACCAAAGAGGGGTGTACTACCAAATAAATTTATCATACTATAAACCAACATTTTATGAATATTATCTTTGAGTACGATGGCGTAAAAGCAAGTGAAAAGCTTGAAGCTTCCATTTCAAAAAAGTTAAATACCCTTTCCAACAAGTACGACTTCATCATTCGTGCGGTGGTCTTTCTGAAGACCGAGAGAACCCACTCTTCCGAAACGGGTAAAATATGTAATATCAAATTAAGCGTTCCAGGCCCCCTTCTCTTTGCCGAATCAAGTGCCCAAGATTTTGAAAAGGCCATGCATACCGTAATTAAAGAACTTGATACACAATTAGCGAAGAAGAAAGGGAAAATGAAAGGGCATTAAATTTCGTATGTTTGGTACGAACTCAAAGCCTTAATTTTAGAGCCTTATGCATACACTATTTTACAAAAACCTTTTCTTTCTGGTTTTGGTTACCGCCTTTGCTGCTGGCGTTCAAGCCCAACAATTTAAAATAGCAAAAGCAGACATAAGTTTTGAGTTTGTTTCTAAGGAGGTAAAAGGCACCTTGGCGGGATTCAAATCTGAATCTGTTATCGATTGGAATGCGCCAGAAAATAGCATTATCGAAGGCTCTGTAGCATCAGAGACCCTTGATACGGATAATGGATTAAGAAATTGGTCCCTTAAAAGTGGAAAGTATTTTGATGCAGACGATTACCCTAGAATTTACTTTAAAAGCACTGAAATACGTGTTACGGAAGGCGGTGCCATGGTGAAGGGAGCGTTAACCATAAAAGCTATTTCAAAACCCTTGACTATCGTTTTTACCAAAGAAGGCAATAGCTTGATAGGTAAAGCGAGTTTGTACACCACCGATTTTGATATCAAAATCAAAAAAAATAGGGAAGATAATCTAGTTAAGGTAGCTTTTAATTTTTCACTAACTGAACAGTAGCCTTAGGGGTTTCGGGCTGATATTGCGCTAAAAACTTTCTTAAACGCGGTGAAAATGGATCGTGAAGCACATCATGTTTCAATCGCGGCTTAAACTTCTCCTTTACCGCAGTGGTGGTATCAATTAGATATAGTAAAGCAGCCTTTTTCTCTTCGTTTTGTTGCCTTTTTACGCGACGCTCTTCTGCTGTCGGAATTAATTTGCGCTCAAACCGCTGCACCATGGTTTTATCGTTAAATTCCGTTTTCTGCTTTAGCATGGCATCTTTCGCGCTTTCTTGCGCCCCAATCGTTTGGGTGCACAAAACACCAAATACCAGCAGTACTATTGCTTGTTTCATTTAAATACCTATACTGTTCTGGTGCTAAATGTAATAAGGGTATTTATTTTAACAATAAAATTAACCAAACATAAGCTGTTCATCGATACTACATAACGCTACACCGAAGATTTTATAGACTCCTTCAAAGGCCTTCCATAAACGGTATTCTTTATCAGATTAACGGAAAGTGGTATTTACTTAAATAGTGCTTTATAAATTTTGGCTACACCCCAATTGCCCAAGGGAAAGTAAAGGGCGAAGAATAGCGCCATTCCAAGACTAAAATTACGAATATTGAAAAATTGGTCCAAGAGATTATTTGGATAGGCGTACGAACTCTCCAAAGCATAGCCTCCAAACTCTAAAAGTCCCATAGCGACCAATCCGTAGGCATATTGGGTGTGTATGGGCAGTCCTCTTAATAACAGGGAAATAGGCACCATATACAATATATAACACGTGATAATCTGCCACCAATAGGTAAACTTTGCTATTTCTACTTCGGCTCCAAACCAGTTCATGACAGTGCCCCAAGTAAGGTACACCATACAGTAGGTCAGCACCAATCGCTTGTCAACCAAAAACTTTTCTTTGGCGTAGGCTAAAAATTGGCTCATTTGGCACTTAGCTTTTTGTTGATGATGTTTAGCGCATCTGCAACGGTTTGCATACCATCCATATCTTCATTCTCAAGCCGAATGTCAAACTCATCCTCTACATCGAGTACGATATCCACCAAATTGGCGGAATTGATATTGAGTTCTGTAGTTAAGTTACTAGTTAAGTTAACACTATCAACAGCAACATCATCAGGTAAATAGAGTGCTACAATCTTCTTTAATTTTTGATATTTTTCTTCGTCCTTCATTTTCTATCGAATATACTTGCTAAAAATAGCACAGGCATTTACATCTCCAAAGCCAAAACTGGCTTTTGCGATAATTTTTAAATCTTTCTTTTCTGTTTTATGGGGAATACAGCTACTATCAATGGAATTTAACAACTCCGGATGCACATCTTTGCAATTGACATTACCATAAAGCTTCCCGTTTTTAAGCTGTAATAGCACGCCCACGCATTCCAAACTACCTGCTGCTGCCAAACAATGTCCAAAATGTCCTTTAAAAGAGTTGATTTTTGGAAAGTTGCCCCCTTTTCTTTGCAATGCTTCGCTCCAATTCATCACTTCTGTAGGGTCTTTTGAGGTTGCCGTTAAATGTCCGTTGATGGCATCAATTTCATCCGCAGTAATGCTACTAGCTGTTAAAGCAGTTGTAATACAGCGTTGTACGGCCTCGTTATTGGGTGCAGTCATACTACCCCCAGCTCTTTGTCCACCACTATTTATGGCTCCTCCCAAGACTTCTCCGTAAATTTTCGCTCCTCTGCCAAGGGCACTTTCCAAGGATTCCAAAACTAAGGCCCCTGCCCCACTTCCTGGTACAAAACCAGCTGCTGTGGCACTCATTGGCCTGCTTGCTTGCCCAGGATTATCATTATATTTTCTGGGCAAAATTCGCATGGCATCAAAGCCGCCCCATACATAGGGTCCGCTATCACTGCAACTCCCGACCAGCATCTTACTTGCTTTGCCTGCTTTAATGCGGTCATATCCCATTAAAATGGCTTCGGTGCCCGTTGTGCAGGCCGATGAATTCGTGGTTACTTGATTTCCACAACCCAAAATACCCCCTAAATAAGCACTGATTCCGCTTGCCATGGTCTGTATGACCGAATTACTGCCCAATCTACGTACATCACCAGCATCTAACTTATAAATGGATTCCCTAAACTTATCTACTCCTAGTATTCCCGTGCCAAAAATGATTCCACTGTCCCAATCAGGACTTTCGCGCGCTGCTTTTTCCAAACCTGCATCCGCCCAAGCGTTTAATCCCGAATAGACCCCATATATCAGTCCACTAGAATTCAAACCTTTCAACTGAACACTAGTGAAGTAATCATTTAAATTAATAGTATCAATATTCGGTTTTCCAGCAATTTGACATGAAAAATTTAAGTCCTCTAATTCTTTGTAAAAACGAATTCCACTTGAACCTTTGGCAAGCGACGCTTCAAACGCCGTCAGGGTTATTCCGTTAGGAGCACAAACCCCTAAGCCTGTGACCACTACCCTATTGCTCATGATTGATAGATTTAAACATTCCTGAAATAGTCCCTTTACAGACTAATTCACCCTTAGTATTCAGCATACGCACCTTGCATTTCAATTTCTGAAAGCGGAAATACACTTTTTCTGCATACACGATGACCTTTTCATCAGGATACACGGGTTTAAGAAACTCCATTTCATTACTTGACAAGCCAATTTGTAGGTTTTGAGACCTTTCATTTCGCATCAAATAAATACCCAAACAAACCAAACCGATTTGCGCACAGCACTCGGTTAAAATCACCCCCGGAGTCACGGGAAACCCTTTAAAATGGCCCTTATAAAAAAAGGCATCTTTAACAAAAGTATAGTTCCCAATGACCTCTTCTTCGGTCACCTTATCCAAACTATTCACAAACAAAAAGGGTTCTGCGTAAGGGAGTCTATTGATGATTTCTTGTATTTCCATTAGCGTAGGCTCTCCCCTCCATCAACTTTTATAACCGTGCCGGTAATCCATTGTGCTTCATCCGTAGTTAAAAGATACACTACGTTAGCTACATCTTCGGGCTTTGTGAGCCTACCATTAGGATTTCGTACTAAAGCATCTTCTTTCATTTTTTCACTACCGGGAATCATTGCAAAAGACCTTGTTGCCGTGACCCCAGCCTGTATACAATTGGATTTAATACCTAGTTCCGCAAACTCTAAGGCAACATTTCTCATAATTGCCTCAAGGGCTGCTTTCGCAGCAGAAACAGCGGCATAATTTTTTAATGCCCGAGTATTGCCCTCACTGGTAAAGGCTATGGTTCTGGCATCTGCTGCAAACAAATCATTTTCATACAATAATTTTACCCAGTCATAAAAGGAAGTCGCCATAGCATCAATGGTCAGATTAAAGTCTTGATTGGCCAAAACTTGACCCTCATTTGCCCACATAGGCTTTAGATTGCCCTTGGCGATACTATGCACCAATACCTTTATTTTTTGACCTTTCAATGCTGTAGCTATGGTTGCAATTAACTGCTGCTGCTTAGCCCCATTGGTAGCATCGGCATTAAAAGAAATACACTCCACTCCATTTGAAGTAATTGTTGCTATTTCTTGTTCAATTTGCGCTAAGCCAGACCTTCTTTCCCTGTAAATATTTATAATATTAAAATTGTGTCTTGCAAGTTTTTTTGCAGTAGCCAAACCCAGTCCGCTACTGCCACCAAGAATTATTGCCCACTGTTTGTTTTTCACTTCTTGCATATTACCACTCAATTAAAACACGTTGTGCCGAAAACCCGGGGCCAAAACTTAAAATCAACCCTTGCTCTCCTTTTTCCATCTCCTTTTCTAAAAATCGCTCCAACACGTACAACACGGTACAACTACTCATATTACCATACTCTTTAAGTACATTACGTGTTTCACTGATATTCTTGCCTAATTTACCAAATAACTCATCAACCGTCTGCACAATTTTTCTGCCGCCAGGGTGAAAAATCAAATGATCTACCTTTTCAATACTGGAACCATGTTTTTGTAAGAAAGGATGAACAATGGCAGGAAAATGCGCTGCAATGACCTCAGGAACGGCAGGGTCTAAAATCATTTTTAACCCTGTATTGGTCAAATCAAAGCCCATCATGTGGGTAGCGTTTTTAAAATGATACATTTCTTCCCCTATGATTTGCGGCCCTTGGGCATCCTCTTCTGATGATAATAGTACGCAGGCCGCACCGTCACCAAAAATTGCGGCACTGACCATATTGGCCATCGTATAATCATTTAATTGAAATGTAGCGGTAGGACTTTCCACGGCCACCACTGCAGCCCTTTTACCTGGATTGCTGCGTAGAAAGTTTGCTGCGTAAATGAGTCCTGAAACTCCAGCAGCACAGCCCATCTCGGTGACAGGTAATCGCACCACGTCTTGTTTCATACCCAACTCATTAATTAAATAGGCATCCAACGAAGGTATCATAATACCCGTGCAGCTCACGGTGATAATGTAATCTATAGAATCTGCAGACCAATTGCTTTTATCCAAGGCCTCTGTAAGTGCTTTTGACCCAATTTTTTTGACTTCGCGCACATAAATTGTGTTTTTCTCTTCAAAGGAAGTTGCCTGAAACACTTCGTCAATATCCATGATACCATAGCGTTTATCAACGCCTGCACCCTCAAATATTTTGACCACTTTACGTCTAAACCGGTCCTCTTGGTCAGAAAGCCATAAATTGATGAAAGGAATAATATCAGCAGTAGTTCTGCTGTAAGGGGGTAAAGCTTTTGCAACCCCTGTTATTTTTACGTTACTCATACCTTAATTTAGTCGATTGGGTTTCATTATCCATACATACCGAAAAGCCCATTTCCAAGTAATGGAATGAGATGCGTTTTTTAATTTTTGAGCGTAATTCCATAGTTCTTTCCTTCGAAAACCTTTGCTAATGGATATCAATCCATCAGTTTTAGCGATACTTGTTTTGATGATAATGGCACTGAACACCTTAAAAAGTTGATACGAAAGCCAGCTTCGTTCCAAGTCATTGATGACAGCACCTAGCTTGGCAAGTTCCACGAATTTTTTCGTAAAAACCGCAATCTGTTGATCCGTAAAATGATGCATGGTTAAGGTGCAAAGTAAGACATCACAATCAAAAGTAGCTTCCAGTGTTAAAATATCTTGTTTTACAAATTCAATGTCAGGATAGCCTTCAGAATTATCCTTTGCAATAGCAAGTACATCATCCCTTAAATCAATTCCGATCAGCTTTGCTATGATTCCCTTTTTACGGAGGGCCTTAGAGAGTTTTCTAAGCATCTCCCCATCACCGCAACCCATATCTAAAATCGTATACGATTCCTTTTCATTTTTCGATAATAGCGCTAAAACTGCATTAATAGTGATGTTGTACCCTCCAAGTAACTTGTTACAGTTATTAATATCTGCGTATGCCTCACGGTATTTGCTCGCATCCATCAATGGGTCGTCCATGAGCTCTAAGACCGTACTTCTGTGTGAAAAATCCATCATACTAATATAGGTTTTCCATGGGTCCTACGAATCATTGTTTGTAATATTGTTTCTGACTTTGTTACGGCACTTAAGCTTATTTTAGATAGTGTTTTACTCAATAATATGGATTGCAACCTGCGTCCCATCCATAATCGATGTTTAAATGCTGCGTTCCAAAGCCTGGTGTAGCTTACTTCCAATTGTAACCTGTCTTTTTCGGCGGAACTTAAATAAGTAACGATGCATTCCGAAGCTATTTTAGCGGCATGTATGGCCATGGCCATGCCATTACCACATAAAGGATGTATCAATCCTGCGCTATCTCCACACATTAAAATATGATTTTCAACCGGTAGCTTTTGCTCAAAAGAAATTTGCGCAATACTCAAGGGTTTTTCAAACTTGGGGGTCGCTTTACTTAAAAAAGTATGGAGAAAAGGATTTTTACCAACCACTTGACTATTGAATTCTTGGATGCTTTTTGAGGATTTAAAGCTTTTAAAAGTAGTTAAATAGCAAAAATTGACGCTACCATCTTCTGTAGCTGACAATCCACCATAACCGCCATTAAAACTATGTAGCCCTACTAAATTTTTTGGAAAACTTTCCAGTTCATAGTGGCACTTCACGCCCAACCAAGGCGATTTTTTAGCCATAAACCCCCTATCCAGATTTTTATCAAGCAGGGAGCGCTTTCCGTAAGCGCCGATAACTAGTTTTGCACTAATTTCAGGGCTTTTGGCTAGCGACAATTGAAAATGGGATTCCCTAAAATCAATTTCATTTACCGCGTCAAAAATAAAAGGCACTCCTTTTTCTAACGCTGTTTCATACAATAGTAGGTCAAAGGCGTACCGACTAATGCCAAAACCGCCCAAGGGCAACAAAACGCTTATATTTCCTCCATCTTGGGTGCTTAATTGCAGCGTGGTTATTTCTGGAGTTTGGATTTTTTCTAAAGGAATTCCTAAACTCAACAAATAGGGTTTTACCTCATTGGAAACATATTCCCCACACACCTTATGGTTTGGATAGCGTTGTTTTTCAACCACTAGCACTTCAATTCCAGCAGTTTTTAGGTGGATAGCAGCGGTCAGACCAGCCAAGCCACCGCCAACAATTACAACATCGTATTCCATAGCGGCATGAAGATACTTCTTAAAAACAAAAAATCCCGATCTTTCGACCAGGATTCTTATGATGTTTTAACAAGTTTAACCCTTTGTTTTTTCAAAAGCCTCTTGCTTAAGTTCTTCACTGGCCACAATGGCTAGCTCTACTCGTCTATTTTTGGCTTTACCTTTTGCTGTTTCATTACTTTCTTTGGGCTGAACTTCACCGTACCATTTGGTGCTAAAACGATTAGCGGCAATCCCCTTAGAAATTAAGTATTGTGTCACTGACTCAGCCCTTTGTTTAGATAGCGCCATATTGTATTCTTCGCTACCAGCGCTGTCGGTATGTCCTTCCACCAAAACATTGGAATTGGGATATTCTTTAAAAATACCGACCAATTTATCTAAAGTTGCAGCTGATGTGCCTTTCACATTTGATTTGTTCGTATCAAAATAAACTCCTGCTTCTTCATTAAAAGTAACATTGATTCCTTCACCTACCCTCGTTACTTCCGCACCGGGTATTTCTTCTTCAATACGTTCTGCTTGGCGATCCATCCTATTGCCAATATACCCTCCTGCTGCGCCACCTACTACAGCACCGATAATAGCACCAAGGGCGGTATTCCCTTTCCCTACATTATTGCCGATGATTCCGCCAATCACAGCGCCACCAGACGCGCCAATCACACCACCTTTTTGTGTGTTGTTTGCATTTTGAATTGTTTTACAACCTATCATCATGCTTAACGCAACGATTGTAAGGATGGTTTTTAACATGTAGTTTTTCATCTTTTTTCTTTTTATTGTTTAGTGAATTCGTAAACGATGGTAATTGGACTTCCATCAACCGCTAGGTTTGACTTCAGGGTCATGTTCTGCTCATTTAAGTTATGAATATCCAATCGGTAGCCCCGGCCACCGGAAACATCATTTCTTTTTTCATCAATGAACTTAAACTGCAGTTGGCTCAACCTGTCCGCTGGCTCAACAATTGACCATTTGATAAATCGATCTCCACCTTGACATAAGGATCCCGAATTAAGAGTATAACGTCCTGTACTATTATTATCCCTAAAAAACCACTGGCTGCCCTCAAAACAAATGTCATCGGAATCGCCAAAAATGACGGATTTAAAGTTACCTGTGTTGTTCTCGTAAGAAATCGCGTTCAACTGCCAAGTACCACTCAGAATATTTCGTTGGGTCCTAGCCGATTTGGAAACGGAACACCCAGACAGCAGTATTGCAAACAAAAGGGTTCCTAAAAATTTTAATCTTCGCATAGTTGTTAATTCATAAGTTAACTTATGTACGGATAGATTCAAATTTAGACTTCGAATACGCGTTAAAATTTCATAAAATCGTTGAAAGGTCGCCTAGGGATGAAAACCTAATAGGCCAATAAATCAAGAAGAGCGGTTTCAAACCGTTTTTTAGGCAAATAATCGGCCTCTAGGGTCACCGCAAAAGGAACGGGTGTTTCAAGACTGCCAGAGCGTTTTACCGGAGCGTCAAGATATTCAAAACAATTTTCCATGACCATTGCTGAAATATCACTCGCAATTCCCCCAAAAAGGCTGTCTTCTTGAAGAATAATCAATTTTCCGGTCTTTCGAACGGATTCAAATATGGTTTCCGTATCCAAGGGCTGTAAGGTTCGTAGATCTATGACATCAGCATTGATGTCAGCATGTTTTTCTAGGGTTTCCAGCGCCCAGTGTACTCCAGCACCATAACTTACAATAGTTACGGCCTCACCATGTTTTAAAAGCTTAGCTTTTCCAAAGGGCAAGGTGTAGTATGATTCCGGAACCTCGCCATAAACGCTTCTATACAATCCCTTGTGCTCAAAGAACAATACGGGGTTAGGGTCATTTATTGCAGTGGCCAATAATCCTTTTGCATCAGCCGGAAAAGCAGGGTATACCACTTTCAGTCCCGGTGTTTTGGTAAACCAGGCTTCGTTGGTCTGCGAATGAAAAGGACCAGCACCTACTCCACCGCCACAAGGCATTCTGACCACAACATCTGCTTTCTGTCCCCAACGGTAATTGGTTTTTGCCAAATAATTGACCACAGGGTTAAAACCTGAAGTCACAAAATCTGCAAACTGCATTTCAACCATTGCTTTCATTCCATTGATGGACAGCCCCATCGCTGCAGAAACAATTGCCGATTCACAAATAGGGGTATTACGAACCCGTCCTTTTCCAAATTGTTCTAAAAAGCCTTCCGTTATTTTAAAAACGCCACCATATTCTGCAATATCCTGACCCATTATAACGAGGTTGTCATGTTGTTCCATGGATTGTCTTAGACCTTCTGAAATAGCATCAACCAAACGAATATTTTTTGTTGAACCATTGGGTTTAATTCCTTTATAATCAAAGCTATGGTACACATCACTTAATTCAACAGTTTCATTTGAGCTTATGTTTTCTTCTTGAAAGGCAATCGCTAAATTATCATTGATTTCATCCCCTATTTTTTTCTTTAATTCCTCAATCAAAGCAGGTGTCAGTAATTTCTTTTCCAATAAGAACGTTTCGTAGTTGGAGATAGGATCTTTCTCGGCCCATTTTTTCATTAGCTTTTGGGGAACATATTTAGTGCCACTGGCCTCTTCATGACCCCGCATTCGAAACGTTTTAAATTCTAACAGCACCGGTCTTGGTCTTTTTCGAATGGCTTTACATAACTCACTTACTTTTGAAAACACCTCAAGAATATTGTTGCCATCAATAATTCTTGATTCCATTCCGTAACCTTTGGCTCGATCCGCAAGATGCTCACAATTGTACTGTTCGTTCGTTGGGGTCGATAAACCGTAACCATTATTTTCAATGCAGAATAGCACGGGCAGGTTCCAAACTGAAGCTACATTCAGCGCTTCATGAAAATCACCTTCACTGGTGGCTCCTTCTCCCGTAAAAACCGCTGTTACACGCTTGTTTTTCTTTAATTTATCAGCCAAGGCAATTCCGTCAGCTACGCCGAGTTGGGGACCTAAATGGGAAATCATTCCCACAATTTTATGCTCTTGAGAACCAAAATGAAAGCTTCTATCGCGCCCTTTGGTAAAACCACTTGCCTTACCCTGCCACTGCCCAAAAAGACGATTCAATGGAACGTTTCTAGTGGTGAAAACACCTAAATTCCGATGCATCGGTAAAATATATTCTTCCGCTTTGAGTGAAGCGGTAACCCCAATGGAAATAGCTTCTTGACCGATGCCACTAAACCATTTTGATATTTTACCCTGACGTAGTAAAATCAGCATTTTTTCTTCGATCAGTCTTGGCTTGAGCATCTTTTCATAAAGATCTAACAATACTTCATTCTCAAGATTGCCCGTGTGATATCGCATAATAGCTTTTTATAAGGTTATAAAAGTAATGAAAAACCCAAGCATCTTTGTCTGGAAAATAAAAGGTTAATCAAGATTGTTTAACTTTGGTTTTATATTAAAGTTATGCTATGAGTGCTATACCGAATGTCAATTTAGAGGATTTTGTGTCAGGGGATTCTGAACAAAAAGTAAAATTCATCAAAGAAATAGGGGCTGCTTTTGAAGACATTGGATTTGTTGCCCTAAGTGGACATTTTTTATCAGAAAGCCTAGTGGAAAACCTGTATGCTGAAATAAAAAATTTCTTTGCATTGCCTCAAGAAGTTAAAGACGCTTATGAAATAGAAGGAATCGGCGGGCAACGCGGATATACCTCGTTTGGAAAAGAACACGCGAAGGGACGAAAAGAAGGAGATTTAAAAGAGTTCTGGCATTTTGGACAGTATGTTCAGAACGATGCAAAATTAACAGCAGAATACCCTGACAACGTTCCAGTAAAAGAACTATCACATTTTAATGTGGTTGGTAAAGAAACTTTTCAAATGCTCGAAAAAACGGCAAAATATGTGTTAAGAGCCTTGGCCCTGCATCTTGAGTTGAAAGAAACGTATTTTGATGAATGGATCATCAATGGGAATTCTATTCTGCGCCCCATCCACTACCCACCAATTACGGAGGAACCTAAAAACGCTGTAAGAGCTGCCGCGCACGGAGATATTAATCTTATTACCTTGTTAATGGGCGCACACGGTAAAGGCCTACAAGTAAAAAATCATAAAGGGGAATGGGTAGACGCTATTGCAAAACCAAGCCAGCTAATGATCAATGTTGGTGACATGCTTTCTCGTTTGACCAATAACAAGTTAAAATCTACCATTCATCAAGTAGTGAACCCACCAAAGGAATTATGGGGCACTTCAAGATATTCCATTCCATTTTTTATGCACCCAAAAAGTGAAATGCCACTCAATTGTCTTCAAAACTGTATTGATGAAAACCACCCAAAAGGGTTTGAGGATATTACGGCAGGCGAATATTTAAATGAGCGATTGGTAGAATTAGGTTTAGTAAAAAAATAACCCATGGACTTACAAGATCAATTAAAAAATCTATTTCCGGACCATTCGCCTGAAGAAACTGCCGAATCAAAAACAGCAAAACCAGAATATTGGATGCAAGAGGCTCCCATTATTTGCAAATATGAAAAACGCAAGGGCAAACCCATTACCATTCTTGAGGGATATACTGGGGCAGACGAAGATTTTAAGAAATTGGCCAAAGAAATAAAATCGTTTTTAAGTGTTGGAGGTAGTTATAAAAATGATATCATAATCATTCAGGGGGATTATCGTGATAAAATAATGGCCTTTTTAAAAGAAAAGGGGTTTTCGGTCAAACGCGTTGGCGGATAACAATTTAGCTATCTTTTAGCGCAAGTTTATTCGACAAACCGTTAAATTCATCGGTAAAATGCTCTTCTTTTATCAAAAATATTTTTGTTCTTTTTGTTTAAGTCTTACTTTAGTAGCCTAACCAACGAAAACTACTGAGCAAATGAAATCACTGTTGCACATTACCAACGGAGACAGTTTCACCGGTAAGTTAAAAACATTGCCCCTTAAAGGTGATATTATTACTTGGCGTGAAATGCTGTGCGAAGGCAAGACCCTTTGTACTGTTGGCAGCGAATCTTTTTGGAAAACAAGATTCGAATTTTTAAATAAGAACTATAAAGTTTCAAAATCTTGGTTTGTTGAAAAGACCCTGAAAGAATACCGCTCCCTTTGTAATCACAAGCAACAAGACCACATTGTACTCTGGTTTGAATACGACCTTTTTTGTCAAATTAATATGCTTGCGGTTTTAAGCTGGCTAAAGACACATAGAAGGGATGCGGAAATATCATTGGTTTGTAGCGGTAAACAAGACGATAGCGATAAACTTTATGGTTTAAGCGAACTGACCAAAGAGCAACTACTTTCCCTATACGAAACCAGAAAAGTGCTTTCACAAGATGATATTGAATATGCAGACTATGTTTGGCAATTGTATTGCAGTGATAATCCGATTCGATTGGAAAACTTAACGGATTTTGCCAATTACCAGTTTGATTATTTATCAGATGCGGTAACTGCTCATTTAAAACGTTTTCCTAGCCTAGTCAATGGCTTAAATGAAATTGAAAACAACATTTTGACCCTTTCACAAGAAGAAAAACCAAAATCAAAAGGGGAATTTTTGTCCAAAATATTGAGCAATTCAAATGTATATGGATACGGAGACACCCAATATGAGCGAATTATTACTACCATGAAGCCGTTATTTTCTTCTTTTAATCCGGTGCGATTAAATAAAACAGGGAAAGATGTGTTGGCTAGAAACACGAATTATTACGCGTCTTTACGAGACAATGATGCCTATTTAGGTGGTGCTTTAAAGTATAATTTTTTATATAATGATGCCACGGACCGAATCTTAAAGCTCTAGTATGTCCATCAGAGAATCGGAGTTGATTCTTAACGCTGATGGAAGTATTTATCATGTAAACCTACTCCCAGAAGATATTTCAGATACCATTATTACAGTGGGCGACCCTGACCGGGTTGCTGACGTATCCAAACATTTTGACCACATAGAATTAAAAAAGGGCAAAAGAGAATTTATTACTCATACAGGTACGCTAAATGGCACAAGACTCACCGTTATTTCTACCGGTATTGGCACCGATAATATTGATATTGTTTTAAATGAACTTGATGCTTTGGCGAACATCGATTTGAAAACGAAAACAATCAAGTCGACAAAAAAGAAATTACATATTATTCGGATTGGAACTTCGGGAGCCGTGCAACCAGATATTGCTATAGATTCTTTCTTAATTTCTGAAATTAGCGTTGGCTTAGATGGGCTTTTAAATTTTTACGACACCTCCAGTTTTCAAAATAAGACCTTGGCAGACCAAGTAAATCAACACTGCAATTGGGATTCCAAAGGAATTTTTGCTTACGCTTTTAATGCGAGTGAAATTCTTATTGATAAGCTGATTTCAAATCGTATACGATTAGGAATAACCGTTACAAACGCAGGGTTTTATGGGCCACAAGGTAGAACTTTACGCTTAAAACCGGCTCTTACAGATTTTCATGAAAAACTAACAAGCTTTCGTTTTGGAGCGCAACGAATTACGAATTTAGAAATGGAAACTGCCGGTATCTATGGCTTGGCAAGTTTACTAGGGCATCATGCCATATCAATGAATGCTATTTTAGCAAATAGAGCTACCGGTGAGTTTTCAAAAAACCCTAGCCAATCGGTCGATGCACTGATTACCTATTGCCTTGACAAACTAACCTCATCATAAGAGATTTTTTATGAAAACAGTCAACATTATTGGAGTTCCAGAACATTTTAATTTACCATGGCACTTAGCTATTGAAGAAGGTGCTTTTGAAGAAAGAGGTATTGATTTACAATGGACAGACATTCCTGAAGGTACTGGTAGAATGTCAAAAATGCTTGCAAATGGTGAAACCGACCTAGCCATTATTTTAACGGAAGGCATTACCAAAAGCATTTCAGAGGGCAACCCTACAAAAATCGTACAAGAGTATATTGCTTCTCCCCTACTTTGGGGTATACATGTTGCGCATGACAGTGATTATAAAACTATAGCTGATTTGGAAGGTACAAAAGCAGCCATTAGCCGCTTTGGAAGTGGCAGCCATTTGATGGCGTATGTAAATGCCCAGAATCAAAATTGGGAAACCGATAAATTAGCATTTGAAATTATTAATAATCTTGAGGGAGCGGTTGAAGGATTGACCAAGGGTATTGCCGATTATTTTATGTGGGAACGTTTTACAACCAAACCTTTAGTTGATAACAATACCTTTAGAAGATTGGGTGATTGCCCAACGCCTTGGCCCTGTTTTGTAATTGCCGGCACAGCCACTTTTTTAAATACAAACCCATCACTAGTAAAGCATATATTAGAAGTCATTAATCTTTATACACAAGAATTTAAGAGTATCCCAAGTATTGACAGAACAATTGCCAATAGATATGGCCTACAATTAGAAGATGTTAAAGAGTGGCTTTCCAAAACCCAATGGGGCCAAGAACAAATTACAACTGAACAGTTGGAAAACGTACAGCAACGCCTACTGTCATTACATCTGATTAATGATCTTAAAACAGCTACGCACTTTTTACAGTAGTAGCCTACGAAAAGTGTTTGTTGATAAGCACTCTAAAAAGAAGGTCAGACAAAGGCTTTTGAGCTGTATCGCTAACATTAGGGTTGTCCATCGCTTTAGATACAACAGCTTCCGTATCAACAGCCGTAAGCATTACAACGACTATTTTTTTCTTTAACGGGTCGTCTATTTTTTTCTCAAACTCATCAAGAAATTCCCAACCGTTCATTACAGGCATATTGGTATCCAATATCAAAAGACAAGGTGAAATATCTTTACCATTAAGCAATAAAAAATCAATTGCTTCCTTTCCGTTAAGTACAACGTTCACTTCTAAATTCGAATCAAGCTGCTTTAAAAAAAGCTTGTTTAGAAAGTTTGTAGTTTCATCGTCATCTACCAGTAAAACTGATTTTATTTTCCCCACCCCAATCGTATTACAATCTATTAATACGTAACAAACGTAGTATTTTTCTTATTGTTTTAACAAGTCTTATAAAAAAATTTTCACCAACTTATTAACGGTTTGTCCATACTGGTTAAAAGTTCGTTCGTTTTACTGAAATGTTGATTTCCAAACCAAAACCCCCTGTTTGCACTTAAAGGTGATGGGTGACCAGATTCTAAAACATGATGTTTCGTAGTATCAATCAGTTTTTTCTTTTTTCTTGCAAATCCTCCCCACAATAGAAAAACCAGTCCTTCTTGCTTTTCAGACAATCGTTTGATTACGGCATCCGTAAACACTTCCCAGCCCTTCTTTTGATGGCTTCCTGCCTCATGCGCCCTTACCGTTAGGGTCGCATTTAGTAATAGTACTCCCTGCCCTGCCCAGCGTTGTAAATTTCCACTTTCAGGGTACGAAACCCCGATATCGGTTTCAATTTCCTTAAAAATATTGATTAAAGATGGCGGGTGCTTTATTCCGTCTTGGACTGAAAAGCAAAGTCCGTTAGCTTGATTAGGCCCATGATAAGGATCTTGACCTATAACAATTACTTTGGTTTCATCAAAAGCACAATGATTAAAAGCAGCAAAAACGTCTTTCCCCTTCGGATAGCAGGTATATTTCTGGTATTCGTCTTTTACAAATTGGGTTAAGGCATCAAAATAAGGTTTTTCAAATTCCGCGTGTAGCTCCGTTTTCCAGCTAGACGCTATAGCAATATCCATACCTATTAAATTTGAGACCAAATTTACGCTTTGCGATGATTTATTCTTGAATTCCCAAATAAAATCCAATACATTAGAGGTATCAAGATACTTAAAACAATAGACCGTATGCAAGTAGCTTTTAAAACTGTTTATTTGAAGAAATTATTCCCACTTCGGATCAGTCGTGGCGTACGGGATGGACAATCAAATCTCTACGTATCTGTCACGGATGGGAATCACGTTGGTTGCGGTGAAAGCTCCCCAGGAGCATCTGAAGGTGCTGCTGGCCCAGAAGCAGTACAACAACAATTAGAAACGTTCTTAGCAACAAAGCCTAACCTTGATTCCCCCTTTGAAACCTACGACGCAGCATTGGCCATGGGGGTAGCTCCTTGTGCGTTAGCGGCTTTAGATATTGCATTATGGGATGTTTTGGCAAAAAAAGCAGGGCTACCTCTATATCAACTTTTAGGTTTTCCAAAACCGAAACACGCCACCTCAATTACCTTGGGCATTATGACCCCTGAAGAAGCCAAAGTGCGATTGCCCTTGATTTTAGAGGAAATGAATATCAGAACATTAAAAGTGAAATTAGGAAATAATGACGGAATAGAAGCGGATAAAGCGATGTACAACGAAGTTTTGGAGTACCATAAAAAGCATCCTATTGCCATTCGTGTTGACGCCAATGGTGGTTGGTCTTTGGACGATGCAAAACATATGATGCAATGGTTGGCAGATCGTAACTGTGGCTATGTGGAACAACCCTTAAAAGAAGGCCAAGAATATGACCTTTCTCAACTCTATAAAAATAGACCTTTACCCATATTTGTTGATGAATCATGCCGTTTTGCAACGGATATTCCCAAGTGGGCAAACGCCGTAGATGGCGTAAACATGAAATTGATGAAATGTGGCGGTGTAACGGGTGCCTTACGGATTATTGCCACGGCGAAGGCCTTTAATTTACAGACTATGATTGGGTGTATGGGTGAAAGCTCTATTTCTATTGCAGCCGGAGCTGCCGTTTCTGGCGTTTTAGACCATATTGACTTGGATTCCCATTTGAATTTAAATCCTGACCCCTGTGAAGGCGCACCTTTAATCAACGAAATCACCATGCCTTTGGATGTTCCCGGTCATGGTGGAAAATTTAAACTTTTATAAATCGCCCTTATGTTTGATGCCTCGCAAAAAATGTGCATTTATATGGAAGGTGCACTGGATAATGATTCTGGCAAAATGGGCTTTGGACTCATGCGTTTCTCGAAACATCCCATTGTTGGTGTTATCGATTCCAAATACGCAGGTATGACCGTTCGTGATGCCATTGGCCTACCTTATGATACCCCCGTTTTTTCAACGGTAGAAGAAACCATTGCAATTGGTAGCGAAATCATTGTTTTGGGGATTGCCCCTTCTGGTGGACGTTTTCCTTCCGAATGGGATCCTCCGGTTTCGCTGGCTTTACAACATGGGCTTTCACTAATTAATGGACTGCATGACGATTTAAATGCACGATTTGGGCATTTGATTACAAAGCAAGGGCAACACATCTGGGATGTTCGCAAACCAGCCCACTCCTATCCTATTGCCACCGCCAAAGCTGCCCAATTGACCAATAAGCGTATCTTAATGGTGGGTACGGATATGGCTGCGGGTAAAATGACGGCCGGACTCGAACTTTACGCTGCATTGCAAAAAAAAGGTTTGAAGGTAGGTTTTGTGCCAACGGGACAAATAGGAATAACACTTATGGGCAATGGAATACCCTTGGATGCCATAAAAGTAGACCAAGCTGCGGGCGCAGTGGAACAAGCTGTTTTAGAGCACAACGATAAAGACATTGTAATCATTGAAGGGCAAGGTTCTTTAGCGCACCCAGGCAGTACGGCAACACTTCCGCTATTAAGAGGGTCACAGGCCACACATTTAATATTGTGCCATAAGGCAGCACATACCCATTTGCGCCATCCAGTATCCCATATTCCAATTCCGCCATTGGATGAGTTTGTATTGTTAAACGAAGCCGTGGCAAAGGTTTGTGGTTCGTTAAACCCAGCAAAAACTATAGGAATTGCATTAAATACTATTGGTTTAGATGATACTGAAGCAAATCAAAAAATTGTTGACACAGAAAATCTGACAGGATTACCCGTAACAGATGTGATTCGATTTGGTGTAGCGAAACTGGTGGAAGCCGTCTTAAACAATTAAATGGAAAATTCCTTAAATGCCTTATTGGTTGAAGGGTTTGGTTTTCAAAATCCATCCTATAAAAAAATAAACGGCTACGATAATGAAAATTATATCGTCACTGAGGGCCGTATTTCTTATATTTTTAAGACTTATCGGTATGAAAA
>CAYGUO010000027.1:20512-22943 GCA_964353095.1 uncultured Flavobacteriaceae bacterium
TGAAAAGGATTTGTTGGCCATTCTCAAGGCTGAGAATCTAATTTTATTGGAGTTACAGCAGGAAGCATCTTATCAATTTCCAAAACCCGTTCCATTTTTAAGTCAAGAGTTTATCAAGGTAATCACCATAAAAGATAACAAGCTAATTTGCAGAATGCTTACCTTTTTAGAAGGCATATTTCTTGGAGATAGCAATCCTGACCAAGAAACCTATCAGAATTTAGGCACATTTTTGGCCAAAATGGATGTTCGTTTATCAAAACTGGATAGTTACATTCTTCGTGCGAGGCAATGGGAATGGGATTTGGAGCATTTTCATTTGAATAAAAAATATACTACCGCTATTCCTAATGCAAAAAATCGAAATATTGTTCTTTATTTTTTTCAGCTATATGAAGAAAATGTAAGACCCCTTTTGCCCAATTTGAGAAAGCAAATTATTCATAATGATGCAAACGAATGGAACATCTTGTTAACGGCTAGCCAACCCAGTGGTCTTATAGACTTTGGGGACCTCACCTATGCACCGCTTATCAACGAAGTAGCTATTGCGATGACCTATGCCGCTTACGACAAAGAAAATCCTTTAGATTGGGCCTGTTTGGTTTTAAAGGGCTATCATCATATTAATCCTATTGAAACGCAAGAAATTGGCGTTTTATATTATCTAATTGCGGCTAGACTGTGCACCAGCGTTTGTAATTCGGCCTATGCAAAACAAAAAGACCCTGATAATGATTATGCAAGCATAAGTGAAGTACATGCTTGGAAAATGCTTCATATATGGCTCAGAACACATCCTTTAAAGGCAGAAAATGCGTTTCGAAAAACTGTTGGTTTATCAGAACTCCCTTTCACGGCAACTTCAGAAGCAGTAAATAGAAGGAATAAATCTATCAGTCCTATCTTGTCCTTAAGCTATGACCAACCTATTCAAATGGTAGGTAGTGCATTTCAATTTATGTATGATGCCGAGGGCAACACCTTTCTAGATGCGTATAACAATATCCCGCAAGTTGGGCATTCACACCCTAAAGTGGTTGCTGCCGGACAACGGCAAATGGCCAAACTCAACACCAATACGCGTTACCTCTACGAGGGTTTAGCTGATTATGCTGAAAGGCTACTCTCCAAATTCCCACCAACCTTAAGCAAGGTGTTTTTTGTGAATTGTGGCAGTGCTGCGAGTGATTTGGCCATCCGTATGGCTCGAACGCATACGCAACGTAAGAAAATTATGGTCATGGAGCATGGCTATCATGGTAATACCCAAAGTTCAATTGATATCAGCGACTATAAATTCAACAACAAAAATGGGCAAGGCCAACGGGACTATATCATTAAAACAGCACTGCCCGATACCTATCACGGTAAATATCAAGGCCAAGATGCTGGAAAGCGATTTGCTCAAGATGCCATCACACAATTCAGTTCAGAATCAGCTCAAATTGCAGCGTTTATCAGTGAACCCATAGTTGGTTGTGGCGGTCAAGTACCGCTTGCCAAAGGGTATCTAAAGGAGCTATATCCAGCGGTGCGGCAACAGGGCGGAGTGTGCATCAGCGACGAGGTTCAAACCGGATTTGGGCGTTTGGGTCAATATTTTTGGGGATTTGAAAAACACGACGTGGTTCCGGATATTGTAATCTTGGGAAAACCCATAGCCAACGGGCATCCAATGGGCGCTGTTGTGGTTACGGATGACATTGCCGCGTCTTTTGAAAAGGGTGTTGAATTTTTCAGTTCATTTGGGGGTAATCCCGTCTCTTGTGCCATTGCCTCGGCCGTATTGGATGTTATTGAAGAAGAAAGCCTACAAGAAAATGCGCAAGAAGTTGGATCATACTATAAAAAACGTTTAAGGGAATTACAAGGAAGGCATACTTGTATTGGAGACGTTCGCGGCGATGGACTATTTATTGGCATAGAAATCGTTCATTCTGGCACCAAAAAAACCAATCGCCCCTTGGCGCAACATCTAAAAAACGAGCTTCGACATCGACATATTCTTATTAGTACTGATGGACCGGACGATAGCGTACTTAAAACCAAACCACCTTTATGCTTTACTAAAGAAAATGTAGAAGAAGTGGTAATAGCACTAGACGAAGTACTAAAGGGCTACCGAGCTTAGGATTCTAATGGGAATCATACCTTAACTTTAGCCTAAAGAATAGCTATCTTTGCACCGCTAGAAAACGAAAATGCAATCCATTAGTTCAAAAACTTTACAAGATTTAGAATTTCCAACAGTACTACAACACCTGCATGCACGTTGTAATACCGAAATGGGAAAAGAGGCGGTATTGCTTTTGGTCCCTTTTGATGACCAAGAAACTGTTTTAAACCGTTTGCAGCAAACCTCGGAATATTTGGCATCCTTCGAAAATGATAACCGCATTCCCAATCATGGGTTTGATACCATCAATAC
>CAYGUO010000027.1:22953-24468 GCA_964353095.1 uncultured Flavobacteriaceae bacterium
CCGAACTTAAACTGCTGAAAATTGAGAATACCACCTTAGAACTTTCAGGTTTTCGGCGTATCAAACAAATTTGTAATACGATTACCCTACATAAAAAATTCTTTAAAAAGTTTAAGGAATACTATCCCCTGCTCTTTTCGTTTTCTGAGCGTATTGAAGAAAACACGATGATTCCCGGGCGCATTGATGATGTAATCGACAAATTTGGTGAGATTCGTGATGATGCTTCATTAGATTTAAAGCATATTCGCCATCAAATCAATCAGGTACGCGGTAAAATCAACCAAAGTTTTGGTGTGGCAATGGCGCGGTACCAAGGCTCAGAGTTTTTAGATGAAATCCGTGAGTCCGTCGTTGATAATCGCCGTGTTTTAGCCGTAAAGGCCATGCATCGAAAAAAAGTGCGCGGTACCGTTATGGGAGCTTCCAAAACGGGGAGTATTGTTTACATCGTACCTGAAGCGACCTTACAGCACACGCAAGAACTGAGTAACCTTGAATTTGAAGAGAAAGAAGAAATTCAGCGTATTCTTAATGAACTGACCAATGCCATTAGGCCTTTTCAAGAGCATTTAGCAAGTTATCAAGAGTATCTGACCCATATAGATATTACCGCTGCCAAAGCAAAGTATGCTGATGAAATGAATGCAGTACTTCCCGAAATCAGTGAAGAAAGGCGTTTGTTTCTTAAAGATGCCTATCACCCGCTATTGTATTTGAACAACAAACAGAAAAAGGAAAAGACTTGGCCACAGAGTATTGAGTTGCATGCTGAAAACCGGATTATTGTGATTTCGGGACCGAATGCAGGCGGAAAAAGTATTACCTTAAAAACAATTGGTTTGCTTCAAGTCATGTTACAAAGCGGTTTGCTGATTCCTGTGCATGAGCGCAGTACCGTATGTTTTTTCAAAAAAATATTAACGGATATCGGTGATAACCAATCCATTGAAAATCATTTAAGCACCTATAGCTATCGTTTAAAAAACATGAACCAATTTTTAAAGAAGTGTAATGATAAAACACTCTTTTTAATTGACGAATTCGGTACTGGTTCTGACCCAGAATTGGGTGGTGCCCTGGCAGAAAGTTTTTTAGAAATTTTTTATGAACGTGGGGCTTATGGCGTCATTACTACACATTATGCCAATTTAAAATTGTTGGCCAATGAATTACCACATGCCACCAATGCCAATATGCGGTTTGATAATAAAACCTTGTTGCCTACTTTTCAATTGATTTTGGGGGAAGCAGGTAGTTCTTTTACATTTGAAGTAGCCCAGAAGAATGGAATTCCCTACAGCCTGATCAATAAGGCAAAAAAGAAGATTGACCGTGGCAAGGTTCGTTTTGATGCCACTATTTCTAAATTGCAACGAGAGCGCAGTAAAATGGAAAAAACAGGCTCTCGTCTTCAAGACGAAGAAGTAAAAGCTAGGGATGAAGCAAAACGATTGCAACAACTAAATGCCAAGGTAAAGTCCAAACTAGAAAACTACCAAGAGCAATACGACC
>CAYGUO010000028.1:0-2174 GCA_964353095.1 uncultured Flavobacteriaceae bacterium
CCATCATTAAATACTTGATTTTTGCCTCGTCAGGAATTTGAACAGCCTCTATTTCATTCACCGTATAGCGAAGGTTTGAGGGCAATTCGCTTTTAGCGATAGTGAAATACAAATTGCTGTTCTTTGGAAAAACCACCACACTGTTCATGGTAGTGACAATTTTTTTAATGTTATAATTGCTTTGGATATCTTTAAAAGTACTTGCAAGTGAAATACCTTTTACCGTGGTATAGCGCTTATCAAAAACTTGAACCATTTCTATCTGACCAATGCTGTCAGAACTTTGGGTTAGTTTTAAAAGGGGAACGCCCCCTTTTTCAAAAATATCGATGGTTTTACTGTTGGTGCCAATGCTGGAGCCTTGGGTGTTTTTCACTATGGAATCTGTGTTAAAAAGGCTTTCTACCATGTTTGCGGTAGTTCCTTTTTGTAGCGGGCCAATACTATTTTCCGTAATAAGAAAGGTGGTTTCTTTTTTAGTGCAAGCGGTTTGAAGCAACAACAAAAAAGTTGCCATGAACAAGGGGATTTTTTTAATTTTCATACGTGGGAATAACATTGATTAACGAATCACTTTTTTTAATACACCTAAGACACCTCTTATAAAAGTAGCACTTGTAAGTACTTTTAAAACAGGGTTCATTCGAGTGCTTCCACTTCTTGATGATGTTCTTCTGGCAGCAGGTTTCGCTTTTTCTTTTTCGGCCTCTTTTTCGGCCTTTTCTATTTTTTCATTGAGTATTTCATAAGCACTTTCACGATCAATATCTTCATTATATTTTTTGATGAGTTTTGATGTTCCTAAGGTGTCTTTAAGTTCTGCATCAGTTAACACATCCATTCTGCTCATTGGCGCACGAAGCATGGTTGCTGCCAATGGTGTTGGCCTCCCTTTCTCATCCAAAGCGGAAATAAGTGCCTCACCAATACCCAAGGAAGTCAACACTTCTTTTGTGTCGTAAAACTCAGAGTCCGGATAGTTTTCTGCGGTCAGTTTTATCGCTTTTCTATCTTTCGCCGTAAAAGCCCTAAGCGCGTGCTGTACTTTTAAACCTAGCTGCGATAATACCGCATCTGGCACATCTGTTGGGTTTTGCGTTACAAAATACAAACCAATACCCTTTGAGCGTATCAATTTTACAATACTTTCAATTTGCTCTAACAAGGCCTTGCTTGCTTGACTAAAGATTAAATGGGCCTCATCAATAAATAAAATCAATTCGGGTCGGTCACTATCGCCTTGCTCAGGAAAGGTGGAATAGATTTCCGCCAATAGGCTTAACATAAAGGTGGAGAATAACTTTGGTTTATCTTGAATATCCGTCAGGCGGATGATATTGATATAACCTCTTCCATTTTCATCGATTCTGACCAAATCTTCAACATCAAAAGATTTCTCTCCAAAGAACAAATCGGCACCCTGCTGTTCCAGTTCAATAATCTTTCTTAATATGGTGCCTGTTGAGCTGGTGGATATTCTGCCATATTCTTTTTGAAATTCTTTCTTGCCTTCTCCGGTAGCGTATTGAAGTACTTTTTTAAAGTCTTTTAAATCCAATAAGGGTAATTTGTTATCATCACAGTATTTAAAAACTACGGCAACAATACCCTCTTGGGTAACGGTCAAGTCTAAAATTCTTGACAATAAAATAGGGCCAAATTCTGATACTGTAGCTCTTAATCTCACCCCATTTTGCTCAGAAAGCGACATAATCTCCACAGGGAAACCTTTTGCTTCAAAAGGTAGGCCAATGGCTGCGTGTCGTTCATCAATCTTTGCATGACCTGGGCTTGCTTTGGCAATACCACTTAAATCACCTTTTAAATCCATCAGCAAAACTGGTATACCCTTGTCCGATAGGTTTTCTGCAATAACTTGAAGGGTTTTTGTTTTTCCAGTACCTGTCGCCCCGGCAATCAAACCATGCCTATTTAAGGTCTTTAATGGTATTTTAATGTAAGCGTTGGTTACCGTTTCCCCATCAACCATTCCAGCGCCCATGGTGATGAAGTCTCCCTTTGTTGTATAACCTTTTTCAATATGATCAAAGAATTTTTCTTTGTTGCCCATTGGATTCAATTTCCGATAAAAATAGGGTAATTTGGTAGAAGACAAAAGATTCAAGACCTTAGAAAAAAATCTAAAAATTATGAAAATTCAAATAAGGCTATTA
>CAYGUO010000028.1:2184-23874 GCA_964353095.1 uncultured Flavobacteriaceae bacterium
AGACTATTACTAACATTCACCTGCGTTCTTTTTTGCACCCTAGTTTTTGCCCAAGAAAAAACGGAAATCATTTTTCATAAACCCGAAAATCCGGCTAGGGCCTCGGCTCCTTTTAGTGAAGCAGTGCAAGCGGGCAACGTATTCTTTTTGGCAGGGCAAATTGGAATGGATAGAAAGGCGGGAAAACTTGCGGAAGGCGGAATTCAGGGTGAAACGGAACAGGTTATAAAAAATATTCAAGGGGTTTTGGAATTTCATGGTTTGAGCCTGGATAATGTGGTAAAGTGTACCGTTATTTTAAGTGATATCAATGATTTTAAGGCGTTTAATGAAGTTTATGCTAAATACTTCACAAAAAAACCTGCTCGAACTACTTTTGCTGCCTCAGGCTTGGCTGCCGGTGCCAAGATTGAGATTGAGGCCATAGCGGTAAAATAAAAAACAAGTTTGTCGAATTTATACAACACTGAACTTACAAAGTTGGGTTAAAGGGGTGTTTTGTTCATTTTTGAGTCTACAATAAAGGAATATGTGTTTTTCAATAACAGCACCTTATGATTTTAGCACACACAAAAATTATTTGTGGGTCTTTATAGTCGTCCTTGTTATGTTCCCTTATTGTGGTTTTAGTCAAGATAATAGTGCTCCAATTGTTACGGCAGATGGAGACCAAATATATTGTCCACTAACGACAATCCCGATTGTAACGGCATTTAATATTGTTGATGTGGATGATGATGAAATTGACCAGTTTTCAATTCAAATTTCTGAGGGTTACCAAAGGGGAGATGATATTTTAAGATTGGCAGGAACGAATTTGGGGATTACTTCGGTATGGAATGAAAGAGAAGGGAAACTTACCTTAAGCGGCCCTGCCGGAGGAGCCGCTTTGTATGCAGATTTAATACCTGCCGTTCAAAATGTGGTTTTTGAGAGTGCTGCTGAAAATCCAACAGCTGAAAAGCTCTTTTCCCTTACGGTAGGGAGCGCTAATTTTTTGCCGGAGACAGGCCATTATTATGAGTATGTTCCTTTTGTGGGCATTCCATGGGATGAAGCCCGGATTGCGGCTGGGAACCGCACTTTTTTTGGCCTACAAGGATATTTAGTGACCATTACTTCACCAGCCGAAGCACAACTATCTGGAGAACAAGCCGCAGGTACAGGATGGATAGGAGGTTCAGATGCGCAACTTGAAGGTACATGGCGTTGGGAAACTGGACCGGAAGCAGGACAGGTGTTCTGGAATGGGGATTTTAATGGCAGTAGTCCAACATACGCTTTTTGGAATACCCAAGAGCCAAATAATACGGGCGGACAAAATGGAGTAGGGGAAGATTATGCCCATATTACGGCACCTGGTGTTGGTATCTTAGGGTCATGGAATGATTTGCCCATTATAGGTGGTAATGGCGTTTTTGAACCGCAGGGGTACGTGGTGGAATACGGGGGCTTGCCCGGTGACCCCATTTTAAACCTTTCTGCTAGTACAAGATTATCGACTCCTAAAATTATTGATATAACAGGGGTTGAGGTTTGTGGAGAGAACACGGCAACATTAATGGCAGAGGCTAGTTTAGGTGATGTTGTTTGGTTTGATGCACAAACCAATGGTATTCCGATAGCCAATGGGAATTCTTTTGAAACCGCCATACTTAATCAAAATACAACGTTTTATGCTTTAGCTTCTTTAAATGGTTGTTTGAGCGGTGAACGAACACCTGTAGAAGTGCTCGTTAAAACACCGCCGGTAATCAATGATGCTATTGCGATAACCAATTGTGATGAGGACGGAGTTCCGGACGGATTTACAAATTTTAACCTCACCCAGTACGAAGCGTTGATTACTTCTGATTTTTTAGATTTTGACATTACATATCATTTAACGGAGGCTGAGGCCGATACGGGAAGCAATCCACAATCGGCTACCAGTTTTAATAATAGCATTACCAATCAGCTTTTTTACCGGGTTCAAGGTTTTGGAGCTTTTTGCAATGCTATTGGCAGTGCTACTTTGGTGGTTTCAACGACCTCTTTTTCTGATGATTTTGTATTTGAGCTGCAAGCTTGTGATACAGCAGAAGGTAGCGGTATTGCCATTTTTAATTTAGAAGAGGCGGAAGCAATAATGCTGGCCCAGTTTCCAAGTGCGGAAGAATTAGCAGTATCTTTTTTTAGGACCAATGAAGAGGCTATTTTGAGGCAGAACAGTATTCAAAACGAATCTTTTTATGAAAATGAGAACCCTTTTTCTGAAACCCTATATGTGCGGGTAGATGATGAGCTGTCCGCCACTTGTTTTGGAATTGGCGAACATCTTTTATTAACGGTGTTGCCAATTCCTTCTTTTTCTTTAGAAAATAATTATCGTTTTTGTACTGGCGATACCGTTATAATTGAACCTTTGAATACCGCTGCGGATTATCAATATTCATGGTTTAATGCCAATGATGAATTGATAGGTTCAGATGTTCTTTTTGAAACGGGTATAGCGGGTGCGTATTATGCTATAGCCTCGGCATTAAACGGATGTGTTTCTGAATTGGTTCGGTTTACGGTATCGGAGTCTAGTGCACCACAATTTTCTAGGGATTTGATTAGGGTTACCGATAATGCTGATACCGGTACCATTACCATTTTAAACGATAACCGTGAACTGGGGCTGGGCGATTACGAGTTCGCCCTTGACAGCTCCGTCGGGCCGTTTCAAACGGGTTTAGTGTTTGAAGCCGTTTCACCGGGCTTACACACCATATTTGCCGTAGATCAAAATGGTTGCGGTACAGATGAAATCACGGTTGGCGTGATAGGCTTTCCTAAATTTTTTACACCAAACAATGATAATATTAATGATGAAATCAATGTGCTTGGAGTAACAAAGGAATTTTATCGTAGTGCTACCCTATTCATTTTTGATCGCTATGGAAAAATGATTGCTCAAAAAGATGCCAGTCAAGAAGGTTGGGATGGTTTGTTCAATGGTGCCCTTTTACCTCCTTCTGATTATTGGTATAGCCTAGAGCTCATTGATTATGAAGGTTTACTTCAAAGGCGAAACGGTCACTTTACCCTGAAGCAATAACTATTTTACTTCATGCCCATAACGCATCTTAGTTGTATTTTTGCATTATGATGAAAGAAGAGGTAACGCTTTTGGTGAATAAAGGGGAAATGCTTCCGCTGATGGAAGAATTCTACACCATACAGGGCGAAGGTTTTCATAAAGGTACGGCAGCTTATTTTGTTCGTATTGGCGGCTGCGATGTGGGTTGCCATTGGTGTGATGTGAAAGAAAGCTGGAATGCGGAAACCCATCCACCTACCAAAATTGAACATATTGTGGCGAATGCCGCAGCATATTCTGATACGATAGTCATTACGGGAGGAGAACCCTTAACTTGGGATATGGGTCCGCTAACGGCTAGCTTAAAAGAAAAAAAACTTAACATCCATATTGAAACTTCAGGAGCATATGCTTTAACCGGTATTTGGGACTGGATTTGTCTTTCACCAAAAAAGAATAAGCTACCCGTTGGCGATATTTACGATAAAGCCCATGAACTAAAAGTTATTGTGTATAATAAGCATGACTTGATTTTTGCAGAAGAACAAGCGGCCAAGGTGAATAAAGACTGTATCTTTTACCTACAACCAGAATGGAGCGTTCGAGAAAAGGTTACCCCACTCATTGTCGATTATGTAATGAAACATCCGAGATGGAAAGTTTCCTTGCAAACCCATAAATATTTGAATATCCCCTAATTGTTCAACACAGGGCGACCACCATTGCTTTCTAGGTCAATACGGCATTCAAGATCTAAACCGGGTGCCGCTGCAGCTCCTCTTGCAACGCTAAGTTCCATTTGTTCCAATAGTTTTAATCCATTTAAAGCACATGCGGATTGTAACTCAGGTTTTTCTTGTGCGCTTAAACTTCTTTTGTCAGCTGCTCCAAATTCAAGCTGCGCACGCATTAAGCATGGGTCTTCGTTACAATGATTGGGCGCATCAACATCTTCATGATTATTGATAGGTACTGTTCCTAGGTTTACCAATCCGAATAAATGCCCAAATTCATGATTTAAGGTAGCCGTTTCCACATCGGTTGGGGTTATGGTCAAACTACGTCCGGCAATGGTTCTTACCGCACTCTCATAAATAATCATAGACGTATTTCTATAAACAGCACCTAAGGTAATCAAGCCTTCATTGATATCATCATTATCTGAGAGCGCGTCTGCGAAATAAATATAAATGGCCAGTGTAGATCCATCATTATAGGCAGTTCTATTTTCATCTTCCAAATCTCTGATTTCTTCGAGTGTAAGGGTTTCTTCATCTGGTGATGGTAATTCTCTGTACGTAATTTCGATATCGGTTTTAAAGCTGTGTGTTCTTAAATAGTCTTGAAAATTGGCCATAGTCTGGTTTGTAGGCCTAAACCCTTCTACGAAAGCAGCTTCAATCAGAAGTTTGTCAAAAGTATTGTTGGAAAGAATATCATTTGCTGAAGATCCGGTTGCCTGTAAATTTGGCGTTTTATCAACTTCTGTAGGCCCGTCATCAACGGGGTCATCTGTACTATTGTCACTTGATGAACAAGCAACAAAAACCATTGCCAAAATTGCTATAGTCAGTATGCGAAGATGTTTCATAGGTTTTCTTTCTTTCTTAAACGTTCTAAATTAGGAATCTATTATCAAATTAAGGTAAGTTTAGCTAAATAGTCGTAATGCGCTCCTTCACTTACAAGTTCGCAGTTAAAATTATGTTTTTTGGTATATTGGCTTAAGGTTTTAAAATCGACATATAGCCAATTAAAAGGTGCTCCCTTACTGTTCTTGTAGCTCATCTCAAAAGTTACTTCACCATAGTAGTCCACATTGCCAGGCGTCCAATAGCCACCGTCATCATCTTGCTCGAACATGTAAATAATATCGCTTGAATCCAATAGAATCTGCCCATTAGGTGCCAATAGTGTCTTAAAATGATTCAAGTAAGCACCTAGATTATTAAGTTTCCCCGCAATTCCTATACCGTTCATCAACAATAAAAGAGTGTCAAATTTCATTGCATTATAGTCAAGTATTGTGCTTTGTACCGTATTCAAAATGCCACGGTCACTACAAACTTTAATTGCTCCTTTTGAGCTATCAAGAGCGGTAACATCATGCCCCTTTTTTTGTAGGTGTAAACTATGACTGCCTGCACCACAGCCAATATCAAGAACACTTCCCCCGCATAAATTAATGGCTTTTTGCTCCAGAATGGGCATTTCTTCATAGGTTCTAAAAAGATACGGTAGCGGAATCACATCTTCTTCTTCAAGAGATGAAAACGTTTTGATATCTTCCGTGTAATTACCCTTATGGTAATCTAAAAGTGCTGTGCCGATAACGTCCAACATTTATTTAATTTGTATTTTTCCCAAAGATGAAAATATTATTTATGAAGATGCTTAAGGTGTTTGTTTTTCTTATCGGGATATCTTGCTGTACGGCAATAAATGCCCAACAAAAGGATTTAATAGTTCAAATGTCAGCTTACCTGACAAGTAATGGAACCATGGCGCAGTATCAAGATGCCTATGGTGAGTTGCTAAAACTAATGGAAAAGCAATTTCCTAAATCGGATAACAATGCAAATGGTTGGAAGTACCTGGAGCGAAATCAGAAAAAGGCGTTGGATGAAATTCGAGATTTGTTAATTCCCGTTTATTTGAGACATTTTGATGAAAAAGATGTGCTTGAAATGCAAGCGTTTTATGATAGTGAGTCAGGAAAACAATTGATTAAAGACCATAACTTGCTTTCGGATGCCCAAAGAAAAGATGTGGATGCTTTCTATGCTTCAAGGGTAGGATTAAAAATAAAAGACAAACAAATGGAGTTGACCGAAGAAATTGCTGCTGTTTCTGAATATTGGAGTAAGGATATCTATCAAACTGCCGTATTGTTATTGACAGAGTAATGCAAGAGACGATTAAGCAATTGCCCCAAAAAGCTTCTGAAAAGCATAGTGAAAACAAAAAGTTCTTCACGAAACTTAAAAAGAAACCTCCAAAGAATTTAGATTATGTGATGCAAGAATTACATGAGGCTGAATTTCAACGGACCGATTGTCTTCAATGTGCAAATTGTTGCAAAACAACAGGGCCGCTATTCACAAATGCTGATATTGAACGTATTGCGAAATATTTTAGAATGAAACCGCAGCGGTTTATTGCAACTTATTTAAGGGTAGATGAAGAAAACGATTATGTTTTACAGCAAGTGCCCTGCGCTTTTTTAGGCCAGGATAATTATTGCTCCATTTATGAGGTTAGACCAAAAGCATGCCGCGAATTTCCGCATACCGATAGAAAAAAATTTCAGCAAATAAGCAACCTGACCTTAAAGAATGTAGCGGTATGTCCGGCTGCTTTTAATATTGTGGAAGAAATGAAAAAGAGGATTTTGTTTTAGGAGAGAGGAGACATGCCGTATTTTATCTTTTTAAGATTGTGGGGCTCATTACAGTATGCCTTTTGAGCATATTATTTGGTGGTAAGGCATGTTTTTTTAATTTTCTTAAGTCTAAAGAACAAACTTGAATTCGTATTTTTAGGGTACTATGGAAACGATTATAACATATTTTGAAACTATACCACCATTACATAGAAGTCTCATTCTAGTTGGGGGAATAACATTTTTCTGGATTTTAGAGGGTATTGTTCCATTGTTCAGCGTAAAGTATAGAAAATGGAAGCACGCACTCCCGAATTTCTTTTTTACCTTGACTACAATTGTCATTAATTTTCCATTGGCCTTCTTACTTTTAAAAACTTCCGATTGGACTGTAATCAATGATTTTGGTATTATCAACTGGCTGCCAGAAATGCCCCTATGGTTATATGTAATTTTAGGCGTAATGCTTCTCGATTTAATAGGTGCATATACCGCCCATTTGGTAGAACATAAGGTCAAGCCTTTATGGATGGTGCACCTCGTTCACCACTCTGACCATCATGTAGATACTACCACGGCAAACAGGCACCATCCTTTAGAAAGCTTAATTCGATATACGTTTACGTTAATCGGCGTTTTCGTTGTGGGCGCCCCCATAGGAATTATCATGCTTTATCAAAGTATGTCCGTTGTTTTGTCACAATTTAACCATGCGAATATTCGATTACCGCGAAAGCTTGATAAGGCAATTAGTTGGTTTATTGTTTCTCCTGATATGCATAAGGTGCACCATCATTTTGTATTACCCTACACCGATTCAAATTATGGAAATATTTTTTCCATTTGGGATAGATTGTTCGGAACTTATATGGAACTAAACCCTGATAAAATTACTTACGGTGTAGATACTTTTCCTGATGAGAAAGAGAATAGCAGTATCACCGGGTTATTGAAGCAACCTTTTCATAAGTATCGAAAACCGACTACGGGCCAGTAATAAATGGAGGGGCAACCATTGCACAAAATCTTGCGTCTACTCTTTTATACGAGCCTTTATATTCGCTAGATGAAATTACACACGATCACCCTTTATCTTTTCAGCTTTATTGCAGGCAGCGTTTACGCGCAAGAAGCTTCTAAGCCATCATATAATGCTGGTTTTATGACCTTGCGTACAGTAGATTCAACAAGGTTCTTTAAACCCGGTTCTCCTGAAACGGACAGGCTGCACTATCGCCCGTTAGATTTGGATATTTGGTATCCGTCTACTGACAAAAGTCCTGCTAGATTAACATTTCGAGACATTTTTGGCCTTAATGAAGAAAGGGCAACCTTATATAAAGAAGGCGATTTCACCGGAATTATGGAAGAATATGCCCAGTTTTTTGCTGCAAGCTTGGGCTTGGATAGTAAAAAAGGTGTCGGTATGTTAAAAGTGAAAACCGATAGTTATGAAAATGCGCCAATTGCTGAGGGTGAACACCCTTTAATTATCTACATGACCGGTTCTAATGGTATGGGGTATGAAAATTATAAGCTCTTTGAAAAATTAGCGCAAAAAGGTTTTATAGTGGTTGCTGTCTGGTCTGTAGGACTGTATCCCGGGTACATGAGTAATGGGCTTGCAGATACGATGGAGCAAGTTTATGATGGGGAGCTGGCATTAAATATCATCAAAAGCGATAAAAGATTCCATATTGATACAGCTAAAATTGGTCTTATCGGAATGAGTTGGGGAGGTATGAGCGCAGCAATTTTATTGGATAAACATCCTGAAATCAAAGCCATGGCCTCTCTTGATGGTTCTGAGGTTTTCTACTATGGTGATACGGAAGAAGAAGATGTGCTATTGAAGGAAATTGTGGATGCTGAGGTGCTTCATTCAGAGAGGGTAAAAGCTGCTTATCTGTATATGGAGAGTGGAAATAAATGGGATGAGTTTGAACCTACGGGAGAATACCATTATTATAAAAAACTGAACAGCGAAAAATATTATTTGAGATACAAAAAGAGTATGCATGAAGATTTCACCAGTATACCGAGTATTTTAGAAGCTTCGGAAGAATCAGTAAAAACCTATCAACAGTTAAGTGAAAACACCCTATTGTTCTTTGATAAATTTTTGAACCAAAATGAAGGATTCAAGTCTTATAACAACCTGTTGTTAAATGAGCAGGATGTAACGGATCAGCCGTATAAATATGATACTGCCGTGCCAAAGGAACTTGTTCTTACAGGAGGTGTCCAAGACGCTAAGACGACCGAAGTACTCCCCTATGTGAACATCGGGGTATTAAATAAAGACTGGGGCACCGTTAGCGACAAAGATGGAAGTTTTCAACTAGAACTTAATGAAACCCATGTTAACGATACGCTACGTATTTCAATGGTGGGGTATAGACCCCAAATGGTGTTGGTCAAGGCTTTGATGAACCGAAAGAATGCTTATCAAATTCAGTTACAAGAGGAGATCTCTGAATTGAACGAAGTGGTGTTAACCGCCAAGAAATGGAAGTTTAAAACTATTGGAAACAAAACGAAATCCAAATTTTTGAGCACAGGGTTTGCCTATGATATGCTAGGGTCTGAATTAGGCGTACGAATCAATATTCGTAAGAAACCAACTTTTGTCCGTTCTTTTAATTTTCATGTATCTTACAATAGGTTAAGTGCCAAAGCTATTTTTAGACTTAATATTTATAAGGTAAAAGCAGGTAAACCAACTGAAAACCTTTTGAGAGAAAGTATTTTGATTCCGGTTGCTGCAGGCGAAACAGGGGTATTTACGACTGATCTTAAAAAATATGATATTGTGCTTACGGATGACGTTATCGTGATGTTGGAATGGGTAGAAGCAGAGGGGGAAATTAAGACTGGCGAAGGTATTTTCTTATCCTTGGGTATGTTTACCGGCGGCACGTACAGAAGAAAATCAAGTCAAGGTAAAATCAAAAAGTTTAGAGGCCTTGGGGTTGGTTATAACTTCGAGGTCAAATATTGACCTATAACATATTGCAAAATGAAAAAAGTCTGGAAGATTATCATAGGACTTGTTTTGGTTTTGGTCATTGGTGTAGCTCTTGCCTGGTTTGGATTTCTTAGACCAGAACCGCTTCCTATTTCTGAAGAAGATAGGGCGCAGATTAAGTTGATGCCGTTACCCGCTATGCTTGAGCTTGGTAAAGGGAATTTTAAGCTTGACTCAGATTTTGGGTACGCCCTAAACGGACCTTCAAGTGAAAAGCTAAAAAAAGGACTTAAACGATTCTATGCTAAACTAAATAAGGTTACCGATACCGAAATTAAGAATAATAGTGAGGCGGTATTCCTAATCGAGTTTGAAAATTTGTCCGATTCATATCCTGCCTTAAGGGATGATGAATCGTACTCCTTGACAGTCAGCAATTCTGAAATTAAACTCTCCGCAAATTTTGAAACGGGTATTCTTCACGGTTTGGAATCCCTTTTACAATTGTTAGAAAAAGACAATGGTATTTGGGTATTCCCTGAGTTGGAAATAGTGGATAATCCCAGATATCCATGGAGGGGTTTGATGATTGATGTTGCTCGACATTGGGTATCCAAAGAAACCATAATTAGAAATTTGGATGCCATGGCAGCCGTTAAAATGAATGTGCTTCATTTGCATTTAACAGATTATCAGGGTTTTCGTGTCGAATCAAAAAAGTTTCCAAAACTACATGAAATGGGTTCTCAGGGGAATTACTATTCGCAAGAAGATATAAAAGAGATGGTAAATTATGCTGCGGATAGGGGAATTAGAGTTGTACCTGAATTTGATTTGCCAGGGCATACGACAGCTTGGTTTGTTGGGTATCCTGAATTGGCAAGTGTACCAGGGCCTTATACGCTAGATTCTATTTTTGGAATTTTAGATCCTGTAATGGATCCTACTCGCGATGAGGTGTATGATTTTTTAGAGGTATTTATAGGTGAAATGGCAACGATTTTTCCTGATGAATATTTGCATATTGGTGGAGACGAAGTTAAGCTTGGCCAGTGGAATGAAAATCATGCAATTCAAGAATTTATGAAAAAACAGAAAATTGAAAACACCCACAAACTGCAGGCCTATTTCAATATACGGCTCCAAAAAATAGTGGCCAAACATAACAAAAAGATGATGGGCTGGGATGAAATTATCGACCCTGACCTTCCTAAAGATGGTATAGCCGTGCAGTCTTGGCGGTCGCATAAATCTCTTTGGGATGCTGCAAAATCAGGTCATAAAGCAATACTTTCCTATGGCTATTACTTAGACCACAAACGCCCAGCAAGTTATCACTATGCCATAGATCCCATGAAAATTGATGGTGGTGTTACCATCGATATTGATTCGACCAATTGGAAGGCTTACGAGTGTAAATTATTCGTTCAAGGTTCCGAAATTGATGGGTTCTTGTATTTTTTTGGAGAAGACGAAAATCTGCGGGGAGTGATGAGTGCAATGGGCGATACCAACGATTTTTCAAATGCTAAAATTGAGCAGGACAGGATTTCTTTTCAAATAGAATCATCTGTGGGAACAATCAATTTTGAAACAGAAATTAAAGGAGACTCCCTTATGGGAGAAGCAAAAATTGCATTATTCACGATTGATTTAAAAGGTAAACAAATTGGGAGTAGTACTATGGTTGACGGAATTCCACTTCCCAAATTCGAAAAAATCGCGCCTTTGACTCAAGAGGAAGAAAAGAATATTCTGGGAGGGGAAGCCTGTATGTGGAGCGAAATGGTTAGCAATCAAACCATCGATTCCAGAATTTGGCCGAGGGCTGCGGTCATTGCCGAAAAACTATGGAGCCAGAAAGTGCTTACGGGCAATGCGGACGATATGTACCGCAGGTTAATGCTATTGGATAAGGAGTTGGAAACCATGGGAGTTCAGCATACATCAAACGGTAAAAAACTAGTAGCGGAAATCGCTTCCGAGGCATTTAAGGAACCGGCACAAAATTTAGTTGATGTTCTACAAGAGGATGATTTTTTCAATCGTATGCAAATCTATCGTCCTGTGCTATATACCACAACGCCATTGAATCGTTTTGTTGATGCAGCAAGGCCTGAAAGCTATATTGCATATCGTTTTAATAAAGATGTAGCTAAGTGGATAGAAACTGAGGATAGTAAGGCTAGGGCAAGAATTATACAACACCTGAATATTTGGTCAGAGAATTATACACATTTATTACCGGTATTTGACCCTAATCAAAAATTTATCGAGAACCGACCGCTTCCAATTATTTCTGCAGATCTTATCAGAATGAAGGAAATTCAGACACATTCGGCTAATCTTTCACAGTTGTCCAAAATTACATTAGAGCATTTAAATGGAACTGCTAAAGACGAATCAGCAATAGATTCCCTTTTGTTAGAAGCCAAAAAACCAAGGGGTGGTATGGTGCTTCCAATCGTTGATGGGTTGGAAAAATTATTGAAAAATTCGAATTAAAACCATCGCTAAAAAGCATGCTAAAACCCGTTGCCGGTCAAAGAAATCTTTTACGAAACCAAGTTATTATAGCACTATTTATCTGTGTAAATTAGATATTTCTCGCGAATCTTTTTAAAGGCTGTTATATCAGCTTGCCAAGTCGCTTTAATCTCACTTTCTGAAAGACCTGCCTCCAGTTGTTGTTGTAATTTTTCAGTGCCAGCGTGTTTGGTAAAACCATTAGTGATGAAAAAGTTGGATTTGTCCGTACAATGTGTATAGGCTTTGATAAGCCATTCTAATGAAACCGAACCCATTCTAGCTTGTTTTGATAAATCTTCCCCATAACATTTTTGACTTTCTTCTTTAGGATGTTTAGACCCAAAATTGGGTTGGGGAATGTACGTAAATTGAAATGAGGTGCTGTCCAAAAAAGAAGCTCCATAGCGTTGAAACTGAAATTCTGTTCCCCTACCAGCATTAATATGGGTTCCTTCAAATAATCCAAGGCTTGGATACAGATTTATGGATTGGTCGTTTGGCAAGTTCGGTGAAGGTCTTATGGGTAGGGAATAAATGGAATCATGGGTATAGTTTTCTACAGGAATAACGGTTAAAGCTACTTTTGATTCATCCTCTAGCCAGCCTTCTTCATTGAGCATCTTGGCATATTCCCCAATGGTCATGCCGTAAACTAGGGGTATGGGCTGAAAACCTAGGAAACTCGCATGCTTTTTTTGCATCGTTGGGCCATCAATATAGTGGGCGTTAGGGTTTGGCCTATCTAGAACTAAAACTGGGATATTGGCTTCTGCACATGCCTCCATCACCAGTTGAAGCGTGGCGATATAAGTATAAAAGCGAACGCCAACATCTTGTATGTCAAAAAGCACCAGTTCAATACCTGTCAACTGCTCAAGTGTGGGTTTTTTATTTTTTCCATGTAATGAAATAATAGGTAAGCCGGTTTTGGTATCCATACCGTCTTTGACCAATTCACCGGCATCGGCTTTTCCGCGAAAACCATGTTCTGGGGAGAATATTTTTTCAATGTGACTACCCAAAGATAAAAGGGAATCTACTATGTGGACATACCCTTCTTTTTTGAAAATCACACTGGTTTGATTGGCCACCACCGCTATTTTTTTGTTTTTGACCAGCGATAAATAACGCTCTGTTCTATTGGCTGCGACCACGATTGCTTTTTCTTCTTTCTTGTAATTTGTAATTTCCGGTTTTGGTTTTACGGTTTGCTTTTGGGCACAGCTCAAAAAACAAATGCTTAAACATAAAACTGTACTTTTGAACTTTAAGAAAAAGGGCATCTTTTGAATTTAGAATTATTTATCGCCAAACGCCTGATTACAGGGAAGGAGCATAAAATTAGTATTTCCGCTCCGATTATAAAAATTGCCATTGCTGCGATTGCGATTGGTTTGGTCATGATGTTGATAGCCATTGCATCTAGTAACGGCCTACAATTGAAGATAAGGGAGAAAGTTGCGGCCTTTAACGGCCATATCCAAATATTCAATTACGACAATAACAATTCGGAAGTTTCTGTAGAACCTGTTTTACTAGATCAAGATTTTTATCCTGAGTTCAGCGATATTGATGGAATATCACATGTACAGGGAGTAGCGGTCAAGGCAGGTATTATTAGAACTGAAGAAACCTTTGAGGGCATTTTAGCGAAGGGAGTTGGTAAGGATTACAATTGGAAGTTTTTTAAGGAATTTTTAGTGGAAGGCCAGTTGCCCAACTTTTCAAAAGAACTCAATGAAGAGGTATTGATTTCTAAAATCTTGGCGACCAAATTGCAATTTGAGGTAGGGGAGACCTTTATGTCCATCTTTTTAAAAGATGGGGACCTGTCCAAAACGCCTAACAATCGAAAATTTAAAGTTGTCGGCATCTATGATAGTGGGTTTGAAGAATTGGATGCCCAGTATATTTTTATTGATTTACGGCATATTCAGCGAATGAATAAATGGGAAGCTAACCAAATCGGGAATTTTGAGGTTTTTCTGAATGATTTTGACCAGATTGAAGAGAAAACTTCAGAAATATATGGTAAAACAGTGTCAACTTTAGATACTAGAAATCTTAAGAGTAGATACTATAAGATTTTTGAGTGGATAGCCCTTTTTGATTTTAATACAGCACTAATCATAGGTATTATGATAATAGTTGGGGGTATTAATATGATTACCGCATTGTTGGTGCTCATATTGGAACGAACGCAAATGATTGGGGTGTTAAAAGCCTTAGGTTCCCCAAATTGGAGTATTAGAAAAGTCTTTTTGTACAATGCAGCCTATTTAATTTTAGTAGGCTTGTTTTGGGGTAACCTAATAGGTTTGGGGGTTATTTTTTTACAACAGAAATTTCGATTCTTAAAATTCCCGAATCCTGAAGAGTATTATGTGGAATACATCCCTGTGCATATTGATTTTCTTTCGGTGGTTCTTTTAAACCTTGGTGTGCTATTTCTTTGTTTATTGATGCTTTTGATTCCGTCTTACGCCATTTCAAAAATATCGCCGGTTAAGGCCATCAAGTTCGAGTAATCTTTTTTCTATTTTAGAAAGCAATCTTCGCCAATTCAAAAACATATCTTTGCAGCAATTATGGAATACGCAAATAATATCCTTGAAACCATTGGTCAAACTCCTTTGGTAAAGTTGAATAAACTTACGGCAGACTTACCTTGTTTGGTCTTGGCAAAATACGAAACCTTTAACCCTGGCAATTCGGTAAAAGACCGTATGGCATTGCAAATGATTGAAGATGCAGAAGCTTTGGGTATTTTAAAACCAGGGGGAACGATTATTGAAGGTACATCCGGTAATACAGGAATGGGCTTAGCCTTGGCAGCTGTTGTAAAAGGGTACAAAATGATTTGTGTGATCAGTGATAAACAATCTAAAGAAAAGGTTGATATCTTAAAAGCTGTAGGCAGCGAAGTTTACGTTTGTCCAACCGACGTTGCGCCTGAAGATCCTAGAAGTTATTATTCAACTGCGAAACGATTGGCCACGGAAATTCCTAATTCATGGTATGTAAACCAATACGACAACCCAAGTAATTGTAAAGCCCATTTTCTGAGTACGGGCCCTGAAATTTGGAAGCAAACAGCTGGAAAAGTAACCCATTTTGTGGTCGGTGTGGGCACCGGTGGTACTATTTCAGGAGTTGGGTCTTATTTGAAAATGATGAATCCGGATGTAAAAATTTGGGGTATTGATACCTATGGGTCCGTATTTAAAAAATATCATGAGACTGGCATTTTTGATGAGAATGAAATTTATCCTTACGTAACAGAAGGTATTGGAGAAGATATTCTGCCCAAGAACGTTCGTTTTGAAATCATTGATGGTTTTACCAAGGTTACCGATAAAGATGCAGCTGTTTACACGCAGCGCTTGGCTAAAGAAGAAGGCATGTTTTTGGGGAACTCTGCTGGTGCAGCCATAAAAGGCTTATTGCAGCTTAAAGAACACTTTACTAAAGATGACGTCGTGGTCGTGTTATTTCATGATCATGGCAGCCGCTATGTTGGTAAAATGTTCAATGATGATTGGATGCGAGAAATGGGCTACATAAAATAGTTTTTGGTAACTTGTATAAAAAATTACTGCGATGAAAAGTTACCCTTTAACAAAGCAACTTATAAATCTAGGTTTTCTTACACTATTGTTGTTTGTCTTTTCTTGTGATAGCGATGGTGAAGTACCTAGTACCACGGATGATGATCCTAACGGAGAAGAACAAGAAAACCCTGAAATTCCGCTTGAAGATAGACTACCACAGGTTTTTATTGATACCGAAGGGGCAAGTATTATTGATGAGCCTAAAATACCCTCAAATGCTGTTTTTGTAATGGCTGCCGATACCGTTTATAATGGGAATATGGGTATTGAATTCCGTGGTGCAACGTCTCAAGCACTATTTCCTAAAAAATCTTATGGCCTTGAAACCTGGGATGAAAACAATGAAGATATTAATGTGTCTTTATTTGGAATGCCCGAGGAAGAAGATTGGATTCTTTATGGCCCTTACAGTGATAAAACCCTAATGCGTAATATTTTAATCTATGATTTGTCAAGAGATATGGGGCGCTACGCAAGTAGAAGTCTTTTTGCTGATTTGACCATCAATAACACGTACCAAGGTGTTTATGTTTTTATGGAAAAACTAAAGCGTGATGGAAATCGCATTGATATAAGCAAACTTGACGATGATGAAAACTCTGGGGAAGATTTAACAGGGGGATATATTTTGAAAATTGATAAGACTGCTGGTAATAATTTAGGTGAGGGTTATAATGATTTGAACTCTTTTGTTTCGGCATATGCACCACCAAACGCAAATTTGGGACAACAGACCTATTTTTTATATGAATATCCGGATGCAGAGGATATTACCGTACAACAAAAACAATATATCTCAGATTATGTTGCAGGCTTTGAAAACGCTTTGATTTCAGATGATTTTACAGACCCCAATATAGGATATGAGGCCTATATTGATGTTGATAGCTTTATTGATTTTTTCTTGCTAAATGAATTAGCTAATAATGTAGATGGCTATAGATTGAGCACTTTTATGCATAAAGACAAGAATGAAAAATTAAAAATGGGTCCTATATGGGATTTTAATTTAGCCTTTGGTAACGCTGATTACTGTAACGGTGGAAGTACAGATGTTTGGGCATATAAATTTAATGAACGCTGCCCAGATGATTTTTGGCTGGTACCTTTTTGGTGGAATAGACTATTGGAAGACCCAACTTTTGTTACTAGACTTCAAGACCGTTGGACATCTTTGCGAGCAACGACGCTATCTAATGCTGGTATTGAATCAAAAATAAATACCTATTTAGAAACCTTGGAAGATTCAGGGGCTAGAAACACCAATTTTCAAACATGGCAGGTTATCGGCACCTATGTTTGGCCCAATAATTTTGTTGGTAGTAGTTATGATGAAGAAATGGAGTATTTGCAAAATTGGGTGAACTCCCGTTTAAATTGGTTGGATACTGAAATCAATCAACTATGATAAAACAGTATTTAAAGTTTTCCAAGTTGGTTGTTGTATTTTCAAAGTATTTATCATGACAAGACTACAACTACAAAATCAGCTTGTTGAAATTGAAGCAGGTGAGCTGGTGAGTTATCAAGTTGATGGTCATGAGTTTATCCATCAGAAGGGCAGTCCTGGTTGGGGTAGTGCTGACACAGAAATGTTTCCCATAATTGGACCAGTGAATGATGCTAATTTTAGGGTGCAAACCCCTAGAGGGGTGGCTGTTCAAGACCAGCATGGACATTTGCGATTGATGCCCTATAGCTTAGAAAATCAATCCGAAGTAAAAGCTACCTATACAAAAGCTTATGAGGCTGAAACCGCTGTTAAGAATGCAAAATTCCCACTAAAATCGAGTGAATCGCTATTGAATTGGCCTTACAGTTTTAGCTTCAAAAAACAATTTTATTTGACTGCTAAGGGTCTTGAAATAAGTTTTTTGATTTCTGGGGAAGCAAGAATGCCTTTTATGTTGGGGTATCACCCTGCATTTAAATTACACACCAAAAACCCAATGATAAAAACGAATGGGATAGCTATCAGTTTGGACGCTATCTTAGCGGTGGGTAGTCGTGCTTTTGAAGTGCCAAATTGCAAGAGTATTACCTTGTTAGATAAAAAAATACTAACGATAACCACCGAAGGCTTTGAACATTTTATGTGTTGGACAGAAGTGCCCAATATGGTTTGTATAGAACCGATAACATTTTATCCATATTCCGTAAAACAGCAAAAATTACATCAAGGTTTTCAGCAGCTACAAAAAGAAAAAACCTTTAAAGTTGCCCTATTTCCCAGAAGCTGAAAAAAATGTTAAGAAAATCACAATTTTATTCTACAAGCCCACGTTTTAATAAGTAACTTAGTACTTGAAATATTACAATAGCTATTAATGTTGAAAGATTTTATCGAAAGGGTAGGGCTCATGAATTGTATCATGCTCTTGGTGGTAATATCAATTATCATCGTATCAGAATATCTCTACTTGACCGGGAACAAAATGGATGCCATATTTATTGCATTTTGGGCACCCACCATTCTTGGATTTATGAACTACCTAAAGTATAAAAAATGATGGATTTTATTCTGCTTTATTCCATTGTTATCGCGCTAATCTTTATGGTTTGGCTTGTTTTTATTGCCAAAATGTACAGAAAGTTGAATAAGTAAGGTTAAGATACGCCCTTAAGCCAGTTTTTAAAATGTTTTACCCTGTTTCTGCTTACTACCAAATCTAAATCTGAACGGGTTTGTAAGCGTATTTTGAGCCTGCTATTAAAATAATCTTCAACAGAATGTATCTCATCAATACTAATCATCATTTTTCTATTAATTCTGAAAAAACTGTTAGGATCCATTAGTTCTTCCAAACGCTCAAGGGTAAAATCAACGGTATGTGAATTTCCAGATTTTTCAACCAAAAAAGTGTTTCCTTCTTCTGAATAAAAACAGGTGATATGGGCTACATCAATTACTTTTAGTTTGTTGTTCTCACGAATTAAAAACCGCTTTTTATAACTAGGCGGCATGTAAGAATCTATCATTTTATCCATCCGTATCACGTAATCATCTTCATCAGACTTTTTAAAAGACCAATATTTATTCAAAGCAACTTTGATGTCGTTGAGTTTTGCTGGTTTTAGTATATAGTCGATGCTGTTATACTTAAAAGCCTGTATGGCATAGGTGTCGAAGGTGGTACAGAAAATAATAGGTTTGTCTATACCCACGGTATTTAAAATATCAAAACAAGTTCCATCTCCCAAATGAATATCCATGAAAATTAGATCATAGTCCGGGTTTTTAGCAAAAAAGGCCAAGGCATCAGAAACAGAATCAATTTCTTGAACAATCTCATATTCTATGCCCGTTTCGCTAATAAGATTTTTTAGATAAGCGCATGAAATAGGCTCGTCTTCAATAATTGCAATTCTAAGTTTTTTACTCATTTTTAATGAAATATCCATAAACTTGGTATGAATTTAAGATAAAGTTTATTGTTTAGACCCTATTTTGTTAATTAAGTCACTCTTTTATTAGCGGTAATTTCAAAACAAAATTCATGGCTTTGTCTTCAATTATTACTTCTTCTGTGGTCAAAAGTTGATATCTATTGGTGATGTTCTTTAGCCCTAAGCCATAATTTACGGTATCGCTTTTCTTTTTTTGAAGGTTGTTTTTTACAATCAGGTGGTTAGCGGTAGTATAAATGTCAATATCCAAAGGTTGTTTTTTTGAAATAATATTATGCTTAACGGCATTTTCAATTGCTAGCTGAACGGCTAAGGGGACGATTTTTTTATGATGTGCCATTTCATCAATTTTAAAATTGAAGTGAACATTATCCCCAAAACGTTGTTTTAAGAGTTCTGTATAAGCACTTATATGGCGTAATTCTTGATGTAATGGCACTAAATTTTTATCAGATGTTTCTAAAATACACTTGTAAACATAGGCGAGCTTGTGTACAAATTCTTTTCCTTTTTCTTTGTCAACATCAATTAAATAGACAAGGGTATTTAAACTATTGAACAAGAAGTGTGGGCTGATTTGATTTTTAAGATTTGCCAGTTCAGAGGTTATTTTCTCTTTCTGTATTTCAGTCTCCCTAATCTTTAAATTTTTAAATTCTTCGAACAGATGAAAACTTTCATACAAGTAAATATCCACGAAAAACATGATGCTCCCCATCAAATATTCTAACCCGATATGGGGATTCTTATAACTAGGGAATTCTACATCTATTAATGGTCTAACATAGGTAGAAGCAAAAAATAATAAGAGGGTAAAAATTAGATATATGAAAAGAATTCGAATTCTTCTTTTCATTTGATTGGCGTATCCTGGGTAGTGTTTGACCAGATAAACGTAAAGTCTTCTTACGATAAGCCATAAAAGACTTATGCCTAATGCAAAACCCAAAAATTTTAGTAACCAAATATCAAAAGGGACGGTAAATATGGAATCTCGATAATAGACACCCATGACCACCAAGGTATTTATAAAAACACCAAGGACAACGAGGGGGAGGTCATTGAACCTTAAAATCTGTCTTGATTTCAATTAAATGTTGGCTTGGTTGAGATGGTAAGGTATTAAAATACCTTGAATTAAAGGTAAGAACGAAGGATACGTTGTGTGTCAACTGTATTTTTCTTTCGGCTGATGTAGGTAAATAATTCGTCTTCGTTGTTGATTTGTACCGTAGTGTCTAAAAACCCGTACCCATAGTAAGCACCATTTTTAATAATAATAAGCGCTTTTTCATGAATGTTGCGCCCCTTTTGTTCTATCAGTACCAGGTCCTCTGATTTTTTCAGGCTAACTATCGCGGTTTTTACCCTTACGTTGTAATCAGGTACGGATTCTTTTTGTTGACAAACCCCAAAACACAAAGTGTCTTTATAAGAGGTGCAATTTTCTGCATTTGTAAGTAGATTGCAGTATTTTGGGCATAGCTTGAATTTTTTACAAAAATCGCTTAGACACACCCTTGCATCTGTAATGTTATTGCAAATCATTAAAGGACTTGGAGTGTTCTTAAGGTCATTAATTGCCAAACGAATAACCCCATCACGGTCTTCATAGCTAAAAATCGCATACTGCTTAGGGGTTCTCTTTTGAGCCCTATTGTATTTTGGATAGTGTTTTTTTATTGCCTCAGATTCCATTAATAGTGCTAGGAGTTCGCTACCAGAAAGTTCGTAGTCAATAGCCGCAATTTCTTTACAAAGTTGAATTTCACGGTTGCTTTTGTTGTAAAAATGACCCAAAACCCTTTTTTTGATGTTGATAGCCTTGCCAATATAAATGATGTTATTGTTTGTATCCCTAAAATAATAGACCCCTGCTGTTGTCGGCAAATCACTTACAACTGATTTCGCTAGAAGTGGAGGTAGGGTTGCTTCTTGACTTCGTGCATTAAGAAAGGAATTAATTGTTGATGTTGATTCAGGTTTGCTTAAGAGAATTTGAAATAAAAGGACAGTGGCATAGGCATCGCCCCTAGCCCGGTGCCTATTTGTCAGCGGAATGGAAAGTGAAGTGCAAAGTTTGCCAAGACTATATGATTTTAGTCCAGGTACAAGTTTGCGAGAAAGACGTACGGTGCATAGTTTTTTCCGGGTAAAATCGATCCCTAATTGCCTAAACTCTTCTTTAATTACTCCGTAATCAAAATTGACCGAATGTGCTATAAAAATAGAATCTTTGGTGAATTCTTGTATTTGGGTTGAAATTTCTTTGAATGTAGGGGCATTGATTACCATTTGCCCATCAATACCTGTCAAACCCGTTATAAAATAGGGTATTTCACATTCTGGGTTTACCAAGCTTGTAAACTCATCAATAACCTGTTCTCCATCAAATTTAAAGATGGAGATTTCCGTAATTTTATTGCCTTTTACACCGTTTCCAGTAGTTTCTATGTCTATAATGGTATACAATCGTATTATTTAATGGACACTAAAATTAGGCAATATTTAAGTTGTGGAGCCGGGGAGAATCGAACTCCCGTCCAAACAAGCAAAGTCAATGCTTTCTACATGTGTAGTTTTTGTTCAATTTTCGACGCACGACCGACCAAAAACCGCCTATCGTACGCTTAGCTTCTTAAAGTTTTAGTGTAGTTGCCAAAGCAAACAACTACCTTATGTTGACTTTTCTGGTGCTCCTAAATGGGTCGCCATCAACAAGGGCTAC
>CAYGUO010000029.1:0-4311 GCA_964353095.1 uncultured Flavobacteriaceae bacterium
TTTACCGTTGTATTCGCCTAAGGCTCCATCAGCTTTTTTATAATTTGGGTAGGGCAGGTAGGCACTTTCTGTCCATTCCCATCTTTTCCCCCATGGAAAATACTGTTGTGCGACTTCCCACTCAAACTCGGTAGGTAAGCGCAGTCCTTTCCATTGGGCGTATGCAAATGCTTCATAGTATGACAAGTGGCAAAGGGGTGCGTTTACATCAATCTCGTGTAGTCCCGAGAAGGTGTAGTGGTACCATTTGCCATCAACCTTATGCCAATACATTGGGCTGGTAATATTATTTTGATTGACCCAATCCCACCCTTCGGCATGCCATAATTCGTGTTTTTCGTATCCCTTGGATATTATGAATTCAATGAATTCTTGATTGGTTACCAATTTGTTCGAAATTTGAAAATCGTGTAAAAACACCTTATGCCTGCCAAGTTCATTGTCATAACAGAATTCACGGGAATCGTGTCCGATAGCATAAACACCTTCTTCAATTGAAATCCAGTCTTGTTGGTGTGTTTCCACAGGATGTTCTTCAAATTGTTTTGAATACGAGGGTAGCAACGGATTATGACCCAAAATATATTTGATATCCGTCAGCAATAACTCTTGATGCTGTTTTTCGTGATGGATGCCTATTTCCAAAACCGCTAAGACCGCTTGTGACTGTTCGGTTTCAAATAAGGCTTTCATAGCTTGGGTAACGTAGGTTCGATATTCATACACTTTTTGTACCGAGGGGCGACTCATATTGCCACGGTCAGAGCGAATGACCCGTTTGCCAACGGTTTCGTAATAGCTGTTGAATACGAAAGAAAAATCTTGATGGAATTCTTGATAGTTTTTGGCGTAAGGTTTTAAAATAAAGGCCTCAAAAAACCAGGTAGTATGACCTAAATGCCATTTGGGCGGACTTACATCAATTATAGGTTGTACTACATAATCTTCAATTTCAAGTGGTTCACAAATATGTTCTGATTGTTTTCGGGTCTCTAAAAAGAGATCCAAAAGGGAATCGGTAAGAATCATGAAGGCAATTTTCTTTTAAAGATAAATAAATATTGTCGGGTGCTAATGGTGCTGACCTTAATTTATGTCATTTGATATACTGGTAGACTAAAACTAAATGCAGTACCCTCGTTGGGTTTACTCCATACCTTGATACTCGCATTATGAAGCTCCATTATTTTTTTAACAATGGCCAAACCAAGACCTGCGCCTTCTTTTTGTCTTCCGGTTTTGGTTTGGCGATACCGTTCAAAAATCAAGGCTTGATTTTCTTTCTGTATTCCAGGGCCAGAATCTTTGATGGTGATTTCTACATTTTCTTTGTTTGGTACAATTCGCACAAACACCTCCCCATTTTCAGGTGTAAACTTCAATGCGTTGTCCATTAAATTTTGAATGGCGCGTTCTACTAAAGAGATGTCTGCAAAAACCAAGGGTATGCCCTCATCCATTTCAAGCTTTAAATTGATGTTTTTTTGTTCCGCCAAAACTTGATAGTTTCGGTGCACATCATTTGCCAATTCGCTAATTAGAAAAGGTTCTTTTTGAGGTTCAATTTGATTGGCCTCTAATTTGGAATATTCAAACAACTGGGTAATGAGTTTTGAAAGCCGCTCCCCGCTAGAATTGATGGTCTTCAGATACTCTGCCCTTTGTTTCGGGCTAAGTACTTCATCTTTCATCTGCAGGGTTTCAATATAACCTTGTATAATGGCTAATGGCGTTCTTAGGTCATGGGATATATTGGCAATAAGCTCTTGCCTTAACTTTTCCAAAGACTTTATTTTTTCAATATCACTTAAGATAGTGTCTGCCATTTCGTTATAGACCGTAGTTACTCCAGCTAAATCACTTTTTGCAGCATCTTGAATGCGATATTTTAAGTCCCCTTGTTGAAAACGTTTCGCAGCATAGACTAATTCCCTTAGGTTTTTGGTTAGATACCATACCGAAAGAATACCCAATATGGCTGCGAATAACAATGTCACCAATAAGGTGCCTAGGCCAAGTTTTAAAGCATAACTACCGAATAAAAGCTCTCTCGTATTTAAATAGTCTTCACCAGCTAAAATAATATAGATGTATCCTTCTGTACCACCTTTCTCAAATTTGGCAACAGAAAACACTTGTTTGTTCGTAATGTTTTTTGGGTCATCTCCAAGAATATAGCCTTCACCATTAGCAGCTATAAACTCTTCAATAGGGAGAAGGGATACCTTTTTTTGATTGGTTTCTGGGGCATCATGGTCTAAAACAACCGAATATTGTACATGGCCGTCCATATCTAAAAGATAGACTTCAATGGCTCGGTTCACCGCCATCATATCATGCATAATGTCTCCAAATAATGCTTTGTTCACCGTGCCTGAACTGTCAATCGGGCTTTGGTCCACAAATTTTTCATCAATCAGGTCTTGGGCCAAATTGGCGTGCAACCGTTGCGTAGTTTCGTGGAAATAGTTGTTCGATAAGTATATGGTGGCAACGGTATAGCCTAAACCTGCCACTATTAAAATACAAAGAAACGAAAGTACCAAGCGTTTTATTAGCCTGTTAGAGAGTAGGTTTGTGTTCATAGTTCTTCATTGAATTTATAGCCAACGCCCCATGTGGTCAATACAAAAGTAGGGTTGCTCATATCCGGTTCTATTTTTGATCGTAATCTATTGATATGTGAATTCACTGTATGCTCATAGCCCTTAAAATCATATCCCCAAATAAGGTTTAATAATTTTGTGCGATCATAACTTTTACCAGGGTTGGAGGCTAATAGTACCAAAAGTTCAAATTCTTTTGGTGATAATTCTATTTTTTGTCCATCCAATACTACTTTTCGCATGTCAATATCAACGGATAAGTTCTTAAAGTGAATTCTTTTTTCCGTGGTATGGGTGGTATCCGACTTGGTCGACATTTTTTGTCTTCTAAAAATTGCTTTTACCCTAGCAATGAACTCCCTAACACTAAAGGGTTTGGTTAAATAATCATCTGCACCAACTTCAAGTCCTAATACTTTATCAATTTCTTCTGATTTTGCAGTCAACATCATAATAGGGCTTTTTACATTATTTGCCCTAATCTTCTGGCATACTTCAATACCATCCATTTCAGGAAGCATGATGTCGAGTATAATAAGGTCGGGTACAGTTTCAATTGCCTTACGTAGGCCTTCATCACCTCGGCTTGCTGATTGTACCTCACAGTTTAAATCCTTCAGATGTATCTCTAACAAATGAATGATTTCTGGGTCATCTTCAATGATCAATACTTTTCTCATGAACTACGAAATAAAAGGTAAACTATCACGAAAAGTTCACAATGATGCTCAAAGTAGTAGCCTTCCGTTAGCTTTAAGTCGGTAAAAGGTCATTTTTCTTGCAGTTTAATTTGATAAAAATTAGTAACTAATTGATTTTAAGGGAATAAGAAAAGTTTATTTTCTTGTGATACTTCTGTTACAGCCTCATGGTTTCTTTGAATCAAATTTTAAACACTAAAAACAATGAACAACTTTAGAAGAATCGTTTTACTTTTTGCCTTCACTGTATTTCTAATAAGCTGTGAAGAAGATGATGCGGAGGTTGCCCCAGTAGAATTAAATGCCGGGACACTCTCTGGAGGGCCATTTACTTTTGCCGTTGATGGCCAGGCGGACATGGTCAGTGGTATTACTTTAAATGCTTCCGGTCTTACGGGAAGTATTCAAAACTATGTAATTACGGATGACCAAAGAAACATTTTGGGCTTGCCTCCAACTTTGGAAGCGGTAGAAGGGGTTAATTTTGATGAGGCCGGCGTAGGTGCCTGTTATATTTATCACCTGACGTATGAAGCAGGCCTTTCCGGTTTGGAAGCTGGTGAGAATTTAGACAATCTATCTGGTGATTTTGACTTATCCAATTTTATTATTGTGAATAGAAATGCCCTAGATGCAGGAACTTTATCTGGAGGTCCTTTTGAATTTCTAGTGGATGGTATGCCCGATATGGTTACGGGTATCACCCTGGATAACTCGGCCTTGAATGGAGAAATACAATCGTATGTCATTACGGATGATTCCAGAAATATTCTTGGTTTGCCTCCTACGTTAGAAGCAGTGGAAGGCGTAAATTTTGATGGGGCAGGTGTCGGCAGTTGCTACATTTACCATATTACCTATTCAGGAGCTTTAACAGGATTTGAGATGGGTGAAAACTTAGATGATTTGATGGGGAATTTTAGCCTTTCGAATTTTATTGAAGTGGAACGAAACGGGTTGAACGCAGGCACACTTTCCGGAGGGCCTTATGAGTTTACGGTAGA